>JBIPPG010000015.1:0-16303 GCA_044368545.1 Chitinophagales bacterium
ATCCAAAGAGCAACACTGTCAATTATAGAACCATCTGGTATTTGAAATTGTTTTTTTAATAATGGAAAATTAGCACTCAAAGTAGTTGTAGTAGTTTGACTATAACTATTATACGCAAGTCGATTTGAAGTGTTTACAATTGGTCCCCATATTGCATCAGCACTACTCATGCCAGGGAACAAACCAATATTTGAATTAAATGTTCCCGCGCAATAACTACTTGCAATCGTATTGCCCCATATTCCATTGTTTTGAAGTGCTTGCCATCCATTTTGAGCAGAGGTAACTTCTATCGAATCTCTACACATTGAAGTATTAGATGCTTTTAACTTAATTATTGTATCATTAACACTCCCTATCCCCACACAATTTTTATCCGAAAAGCTTTGGATTTGAATGATGCTTGTATCTTTTATTGGTGTAATACTATAGAAGTATGGATTGGATGTAATATTGTTTTGTGTCCATACATTGCTACCATCGGTTAAAGTAATATTGTAGGGTGGTGTCCCTATGAAATTAATTGCTAAAATTGCTGCATTGGTTCCGTATGTGGTATATTTCCTTCCTGATAACGTTGCTGTTGGGGTACCAATTCGTACAATATTTGTTTTAGAAACAGAATGTGTTCCAAAACTATTTGTTACGGTTAAAGTTGCGGAATAAAGTCCAGGAGATGAATAGGTTACTTGAGGATTTACCAATGTAGATGTGGAAGGATTTCCTCCAGGAAAAGACCAAGAGTAGGTTAAAGGTTGTATTCCAGAGCTATTCGATTTGTAACGAACAATTGTATTGACACATTGAAACGTATCTAATACTTCAAAATCTGCTAATGGTGCTTTTTGGGTGCATTGCAAGGCCTTAAACGCATTGACTCTTCCTGCACCAAACTGACCAGTTTTTGTTGGATTTTGAGCGTCAATATTATCACAGCTTCTTTTCAAACACGCTTCTACACTATCTGGATGCATTCCTAAATTATTGCTCATCATCAAGCCACAAATTCCTGCTACTAATGGGCTAGCCATAGAAGTGCCACTAAAAATACCATAGTTGGAAATACCACCCGCTAAAGTACTGAATATGTTAGAACCAGGTGCGGTAACATCTATTGTTGTCCCATAATTTGTATAAGAGGAGAGCATATCGGTACTGGTTGATGATGCTACACTTATTACATTGTTGTATGCAGCAGGATACATCGGCATAGATGTACTCGAGTTTCCTGCAGCGGCTACGCACACCATTCCTTTGCTTTTCGCAAGATTAAAAAGTGCTTGATAGGTAGCGGAAAAGCCACTACCACCCCAACTCATATTCATAATTTGAGCGCCAGAAACTATTGCATATTCTACTCCTAAATAGGATCCTGATAAATTACTTGAAGCATCATCACCTATTTTTACGGGTATCATTTTGCAATTAAAACCAATAGATGCTATTCCCAAGGAATTGTTTGTAGCTGCGGCTACGATTCCTGCCACATGGGTACCATGCGTAAAATAGCTATTTGTTGGGTTAAATGCGGATGGGTTATTGTCATTGTTTGCAGCATCCCATCCTCGCCAGTCATCAATATATCCATTGTTGTCATCATCTATATTGTTGTTGGGAATTTCATTTGAATTAATGTGCCATTTCGAAGCTAAATCTTCATGATTTAAAAGAAATCCATCGTCTATCACCGCTATTTTGATAGCTGTAGATCCTTGATTAATATTCCACGCTTGGTCAGCTTGTATTTTTACCAAATTCCATTGATTATTGTACTGTGGGTCATTGGGAGTGAAAAATAGTTTGTAAATAGGTACTCGCTCGCTAAATTCAACAAAAGAGAAAGTTTTAAAATCTTCAATAATAGTAATTAAATTGGCATTGCTTTTAGTTTCTACTAAATAATATTGTTGCATCTCTTGACTTCTAAATGCTTTTGAAATTTTCAGAATATTATGCTTTTTTAGAAACGATGTCCATACCTTGTCATTTTTTTTCTCTAAATTAATTTCTACATTATTTTTTATTTTTAAAAATAATGAATTGCTTTCATATTCTTGTGAAAATGAATATGTAGTAAAAGAAATTAAGAATGCTAATGTAAGTAAAAAATGTTTTATTTTCCTCATCAGTTTGTTTGAATTTTCGTTCCACAAAGATAAAACATTATTTTTTGCTTGCAATTAAAAAAATACTTTTTATATTTGCACTCCAATTTCGAAATGAAATAGTTGCCCGTGTGGCGGAATTGGTAGACGCGCTAGACTCAAAATCTGGTTTCTTCGGGAGTGCTGGTTCGATTCCAGTCGCGGGTACATCCAAAAAATCCTCTAAGATTTCTTAGAGGATTTTTTTTGCTCTATTTTTCTTAATCTGCTTTTATTTCTTGGAGTTTAGCTTAATTATTGTCAAATTTATAGTTATATTTGTATTTAAATAATTTTGATGCAATGAAAAAAATACAATTGTTCTATTTATTTATCTTTTCTATACTTTTAGGTTTGGCTTGTAATCAAAAAATTCTTAAAGAAAAAAATAACAATATGACTCAAATAACAAAATCGGATGCAGAGTGGAAAGCAATTTTGTCCCCTGAAGAATACTATGTCTTGAGAGAAAAGGGAACAGAAAGACCCTTTACTGGAAAGTTTTTGTTGCATTCAGAAAATGGATTTTATACGTGTAGAGGTTGCGGAAATCGATTGTTTAAAAGCGATAGCAAATTTGAAAGTCATTGTGGATGGCCTAGTTTTGATAAAGAAATAGCCAAGGGAACCATTATCGAAACTCAGGATATAAGCCATGGAATGGTTCGAACAGAAATTACGTGCGGCAAATGTGGAGGCCATTTAGGACACGTTTTTAACGATGGTCCAACAGAAACTGGACTTAGATATTGTGTCAATTCCTTATCTTTGAGCTTTGAAAAAGAAGAAAAAATGAATAATTTAGAGACTATAACAATAGCTGGTGGCTGTTTCTGGTGTATTGAGGCTGTATATAATAGCTTGGAAGGGGTAGAATCTGTAGAAAGTGGCTATGCAGGAGGGACTACCGAAAATCCTACCTACAAAGAAGTTTGTAATGGAAATACTAATCATGCTGAAGTAGTTCTTATCAAATACAATCCAAGCAAAATTAGTTTTGAAGAAATATTGAAAGTGTTTTTTACGGTTCATGATCCAACTCAGCTAAATAGACAAGGCGCAGATATTGGAACACAGTATAGAAGTGCTATTTTTTATAAAAATGAGCAAGAAAAATCTTCGGCCAATTCAATTATTGAAGCCTTAAATCAGTCAGGGGCATATTCTTCTCCTATTGTTACTACATTGGAACCTTTTACTAAATTTTATAAAGCGGAGGAATATCATCAAGGATATTTTAGGAATAATCCCAATCAACCTTATTGCGAAGCTGTGGTAAGACCCAAAGTAGAAAAATTTGAAAAAGTATTTAAAGACAAATTAAAAAAGAAATAGAAGTTTGCTTTTTATTTTTAATAAAATCTTTTGTGGTTATTTTTATTAACTTTGCACCTTAATTTTTTAAACAAATAGAAAGTCAATGGGAAAATTTTTAGAATTTTATGTTTTTAATAGAGTTTGGATAAGCTTATCTTTAATCATCGGAGGCATATTATGGGGTGTAATGGATAATTGGACTTTTGCTTGGATATTAGTTACGGCAGGAGTTATTATGATATTGGCTCATTTTTTATTGGGCCCTATTCGATTAATTCAAAAAAGTGTAGAGGCGGGCGATATTGCCAAAGCTCAAAAAGCTATTGATAGTGTAAAATATCCCGGATTATTGATAAAACCAGTTCGTTCGGTTTATTACATGATTCAAAGCAATATGGCTATGGGACAAAAAGATTTTGCTAAAGCCGAAGAAATGATAAAGAAATCTACTACGCTAGGAATGCCTATGAAAGATATGGATTCTATGGCAATTTTTCAGCATGGAAGTATTGCATTTCAGCGAAGCGATAACAAAACAGCTATTTTGAAGTTAAGAGAAGCAATAAGTAAAGGATTGCCCGATTCGGATAGCCTTGCGGGTGCGCACATGATGCTGTGTAGTATTTTTATCCAACGAAAAGATAATAGAACCGCCAAAATGCACTTTAAAAAAGCTAAAGAAGCCAAACCAAAAGCTAAAGAATTGATTGACCAAATCAAACAAATGGAAAGCTATATTAGCAGAATCCCTGGTTAATTATTTCACAATGAATAAAATTATAAATGACCCTGTTCATGGGTTTATTCATACGAAGTTTGACATTATATTAGATTTAATAAATCATACATTTTTTCAGCGATTGCGAAATATTGCACAGTTGGGATTGACTAATTATGTATATCCTGGAGCCAATCATTCTCGTTTTCATCATGCGCTAGGAGCATTTCATTTGATGCAAGAAGCCATAAATAATTTGAGGGAGAAAGGGGTGCAAATTACGGAACAAGAAGAAGAAGCCGCTTGTATAGCTATTTTATTGCATGATATTGGACACGGACCCTTTTCACATACGCTAGAACATAGCATTTTGAAAGGAATTTCCCATGAAGAAATTTCATTGTATCTTATGAAAAATTTGAATCTTGAATTCAATGGTAAATTGACTTTGGCAATAGAAATGTTCCAAAATCGATATGAACGAAAATTCTTTTTTCAATTGATTTCGAGTCAGTTAGATGTAGATAGGTTGGATTATTTATCTCGTGATAGTTTTTTTACTGGGGTCAAAGAAGGCAAAGTCAATGTAGATAGAATATTAAAAATGCTACAAGTAAAAGACAATCAATTAGTAGTAGAAGAAAAAGGGGCTCTTTCTATTGAAAGTTATCTAATTGCTCGAAAAATAATGTATTGGCAGGTATATATTCACAAGACGGTTTTGTCGGTAGAGCAGATGCTAGTACAGCTTTTCAAGAGAATAGAAGACCTAAAATCCGAAAATAAATTTATAATTGCACACAATTCGTTGGATTTTTTCTTAAAAAACAATCAATTATTGGCGTTGAACGAAGAGGTAATTGATGCATTTATCAAAATTTCAGATTCAGATGTTTGGCATTTGTTAAAACAACTACAATCTTCTGACGACAAAATTCTTAATTTTTTGTCAAATGCCATTATAAATCGAAAATTATTAAAATCTAAAAGTAGCGTAGATTCTTTTGAAAATAAATATAATATCAAAGCGGGTTTTGAATCAAAGTATTTGATTTTTCAGCAAAAAATAGATTTAACTACCTATTCCAATAATGATGGTATAATGATTTTGAAGAAAAATGGCGATATACAATCCTTACACGATTATTCTATCGAAAATGGTTTTGGGATGGCTGCTTCCAAAAATTCTAAATATTATTTATTTTATCCAGAAGGAAGTATTGAGTTTACGCATTAAAATAAAACACAAAAGCTAGTGTTTGACCAATTATCCCTGTGATAATGCCTACATAAACTTCATTTTTTGTGTGTGCTTCTAATTTGATTCTACTAGCTCCTACAAATCCCATTACCAAAAAGCTTAAAAGAATTATTGAAAACATATTTTTATTGGTACTAATTGCGAGTAAACTGCATAATGCAAATAAATTGGCCGAAGCGCAAGAATGAATACTAACTTTAAGAAAATTATTAAGAAAAAACGCTATGCCTATTGAAAGGGTAGCTCCAAGCAAAATAGTAGCAATAAGTCCATCTTCAAGAAATATAATAGAAGATACTTCTTTGGGTTTGAACATCAAAAAACTCATCAAATAGAAGAATAAAAAGATCATGTAAGGCAATATTCGTTGTTTTCGAACACTAATGTCTAAATCATCTACTATTTTTAATTTGTTGAGTATGAGTGTCATTATACTTGGAAATATACAAGTCATCATTAAAAGGATAAACACTGAAATATTCCAAACTTTTTTGGGAATGTATAAATATTGAAACGGAAAACTAAATACTATAATAAAAAAACTGTAAAGTGGAATAAAAATGGGATGAAAAAGAAATGAAAAGAATCGAGCAAGTTGAGTGGACATATATATAATTTTAAATTATTGACTGTTTTTGCGAATATGTCTAGGCGCAATACCTAGTTGTTCTCTATATTTAGAAGCGGTTCTACGTGCTATTTTAAAACCTTTTGCTAGTAATTTATTTGTAATTTCTTCATCGGTATAAGGATTGTTTTTATCTTCATCCTCTACCAATTCTCTTAAGGTTTGTTTAATTTTTCGAGTACTAATTTCTTCTCCTTCATCATTGGTTATTTTATCTGAAAAGAAATATTTCATACTTAGAATTCCAAATTCTGTTTGGATATATTTGCTATTGGTTACTCGGGATACAGTAGATACATCAAAACCTGTTTGCTCCGAAATATCTTTCAAAGCCATAGGTTGAAGCATAGATTCATCACCCGATAGAAAATATTTTTTTTGAATATTTACAATAGACTGCATAATTAGAATCATAGTTTCTTGTCTTTGTTTTATTGTCGTAATTAGGTTTTGTGCGGATTGTATTTTTTCATTCATATACATCAGCGCATCTTTTTCGGCTTTGCTTTTTTTTCTGTTTTCACTTATTTTTTTTATCATATCAATAAAATCTTGACTGATAAATAAGTTGGGCATATTGTAGCTATGTAGCTCTAATTTTAGCGAATTCCCTTCTTTATAAATAAAGAAATCAGGCACAATAAATTTACCTATTTTGCTTTCTTCATCTTCTACAATAGGTTTTGGGTTCAAGGAAGTTATCAGTTTTGTAATTTGATCAAAAGTCGCTTCCGTAATTTTGAGTTTTTTGATTATCCAAGAATAATTTTTCTTTACAAATTGTTCAAAATATCGATCAACAATTTGTATAGCATAATTTGTGATAGTATTATAGGGTTTTCTATAAAGTTGAATTAAAATATTTTCTTGAATATTACGAGATCCAATTCCTGGAGGATCTAGATTTTGAATCAATTCTAATATCTGCTCTACTTTTTCTTCAGAAGTATCTATATTGAGCCTAAAAGCCAAATCATCAACTATTGATTGTATTTCACGTCGCAAATATCCATCATGGTCAATATTCCCTATAATATATTCACCGATTTTAAATTCTTCGTCGTTTAAGTCGTTGTATTTGAATTGATTTACAAGATTTGAAATTATAGAAGAATGGTCTACAATAGGGATAAATAAATCGCGTTCGTCATCATCGGCATTATGATCATATTCATTATATTGCGTGTCTTTCTGGTAAAAAGCATCATAATCTTCACCTTCAGCTTCTTTTTCAATAAAAGATTCTGCATCATCGCTATAATCTATTTCATTGCCAAAATCATCCACTTCATATTCCGAACTTTCGGAAGTAAAATCATTATCTTTTTTATTTGATGCAATTCCTTCTGAAAAGCTAGAATCGTCTTCCTCGCCTTCCAATGCTGGATTAAGTTCAAGTTCTTCTTTTATCTTTTCATCAAACTGAATGGAATTAAGCTCCATCATCCTGAAAAGTTGGATGTTCTGTTGCGAAATTTTAAGCTTTTGCTTTTGACTAAGATCTTGCTTTAGCATTAATTATGGGCATTTTTTGAGACCTAATTAGTGCAAATATAATATCTTTGTGAAACATCTATCAATTTTTATGCAAAAAACACTATTTTTTTTATTTTCTGCGTTTTCTATCTTGTTTATTGGGATGTTTTATCTGCTTGAAAGTCAATTTTACAAACCTGAATTCTACACCACTTTTTCTATCAATATTATTAATAATTGGAATAATTTAAATTTCTTCTTTATACACGGGGTCCCTATAATTTCAAGCAATTCTTCGTCTAATTTGTATACAAATTCTTCGCTGTTTTATTTTTCTCATCCTCCATTTTCATATTATTTTTATTTGTTTTTCAAAACAATTCTAGGAGTCAAAAATATTATTTGGGTCAATTTTATACTTACGGCTTTATCTTCTTTATTTATATATCTAATTATTTGTACACTTACCTTAAAAAAAGCCTCGCGCGATTTTTCCAAATATGCTTTTGGTGGCGCTTTATTGTATTTGAGTGTACCCGCTGTTATTAATTTTCAAATTTTAAATTGCCATCCTGATATTTTTGTACAAAGTCTTTTTGTGATTTTTTCCTATGTATTTCTAAAAATGATGGTTAAAGGGAAATTTAGAAGTTTTAAGTATATTTTTATATTAAGCCTTTTAGTTTTTCTAATGTGCTATAGCTCTTGGATTGGATTTTTTTATACATTTACTATATTACTTTTTGGTCTTTTCAATTTGAGAAAAGGATATAAAATGGTTTCAATTGTGTTGATTTCATTATTTGTATCGTTATTTACATTATTTATGATTTATACGCAATATGCAAAAATTGATGGTTGGATTTCAATTATTTTTACATTCAAAAATATCTATTTAAAACAATCCTTGTTTCAAGGTCATTATTTTCAGGCGCTAAAAAATATCATTTACCATCATTTTGTATATATCAGCAATATGATTTTTGTTCTATTATTACTTATCGGGTATAGTATTTCCAATAAAAATAAAATGCTTTTTACAAAAAATGGGTATAAATTTTTGATTATTTCCTTTGTTCCGCTCTTTTTGTTTTATTTTATCTTTTTTAATTATTCACAGAATGCTTATGTAGTACTTTATTTAGCTTCACCACTTGCAATTGTTGCCGCGATTTGGATTGAAAAATTACAAAAATCGAATAAAAACCCAATGTTTTCAAATCTGATTTTTGCTTCAATTGTTCTTTTAAATGTAATTCAGTTTTTATTTAATTTCCTAAATAAATAATTTTTATAAATTTGTAAAAAATTTCTATCATGAATACCATTCCTCGTTTAGACCTAACTGCTTTTGTATCAGGAAATGATGAATTAAAAAAAGACTTTGTTTCACAAATAGGTGCTGCTTTTGAAGAGTTTGGATTTGTTTGTATCAAAAATATCTATATCGATAAAAAAGATATCGATGCTTATTATAATTCTATTTCTAACTTTTTCGCATTACCAATAGCTACTAAAGAAAAATATGAAATCCCAGGACTTGCAGGACAGCGAGGATATACTTCTTTTGGAAAAGAACATGCCAAAGGTTCGGATGCACCCGATTTAAAAGAGTTTTGGCAAATGGGGCAAACGGTTGAAGGTCAAGATGCTATTAAAGAGGAATATCCCGATAATATAATTGTGACCGAAATTGCTGATTTTAACGAATTGGGATTGAAGTTGTACAAAGGATTTGAAAAAACAGGTTCTTATATCTTGAAATCCATAGCATTGTTTCTCGGATTGGAAGAAAATTATTTTGATGCACATATTCATAATGGAAATTCTATTCTTCGTGCTATATATTATCCACCCATTACGCAAGAGCCCAAAAATGCCATTAGAGCCGAGGCGCATGAAGATATTAATTTGATTACCTTATTGGTAGGTGCTAGTGCCGAAGGTTTACAGTTATTGACAAAAGAAAATCAATGGATTGACATCAATGCACCCGAAGACTATTTTGTAATCAATGTGGGTGATATGTTACAACGATTGACAAATAATAAGCTAAAATCTACTACCCATAGAGTGGTAAATCCTCCAAAAGAAAAATGGGCTACACCGCGATATTCTATTCCTTTTTTCTTGCATCCTCGTTCTGAAATGGATTTGACTTGCTTAAAATCTTGTGTTGAAAATTCGGAGGTACATTATGCACCTATAACCGCTGGAAAATATTTGGAAGAGCGTTTAATTGAAATTGGACTTTTAAAAAAATAATAATTGACATATACGCTCCATTCTTTTGAAAATACATCGTACCTAGACGAAGGCGAAGGTAAAGTAGTCATTTTGCTTCATGGACTTTTTGGTTCTTTGAGCAATTTTGACAGACTTATCCATACGCTTTCAAAAAAATATCGTGTCATTTTACCACAGTTGCCTATTTTTCAATGCGATTTGAAAGACGCAAATTTAGATGGGTTGTTTAGTTTTCTTGAACGATTTGTTGATATTCTAAAATTAGATAATTTTTCTTTATTGGGAAATTCTCTTGGCGGTCATCTTGGTTTGAAATACGTTTTGGCACATCCTCACCAAGTCAACAATTTGGTTTTAACTGCCAGTTCAGGGCTTTTTGAAAATGCGCTGGGCAGTTCGTATCCTCGAAAAGATAGGGAAAGCTTGCGTGCAAAAATAGGTGAAACTTTTGGCGACCCAAAATTTGCAACGGATGAATTGGTTGATAATGTTATTGAGATTATTAATAATAAACTCAAACTGATCAAAATTATAAAAATGGCCAAAAGTGCTACGCGTCAGAATTTACAAAATGAATTGCACCATATTAATAATCATACACTTTTAATTTGGGGTAGTTTAGATACCATTACACCCGATTTTGTGGCACATCAATTCCAAAAGTCTATTCCAAATGCAACGTTGCATTTTATCGAAGGAGTAGGACATGCTCCTATGATGGAAGCACCCAAAATTTTCGCTGATTTAGTCTTGCAGTTTTATCAGAATATTCAATTTGTTTAGAACGGAATATTAATAAAAAAAACAAATGATAGAATAGATGAAAAATCATGATTATATTTGCGTCTTCAAGTGTTTTTTATCTTGAAAAAATCAAATAATTCACAAACATGAATAATACCTTTATAGAAAAAACAAAAAGATTCTGGAAATATGTAGTCATATTTTATTTGAGTATTATTTTGTTATTTTTAGGACTCAATATTGGACTTTTTGGAAAAATGCCTTCACTAGAAGAATTGAAAAATCCAAAAAATAATATGGCTTCTGAAATTTTGGCTTCAGATGGTACATTGATTGGGAAAATATACACACACAATCGTGTTCCATGTCATTTCAATGAATTGCCACCACATCTAGTCAATGCTCTTATTGCTACTGAAGATTCTCGTTTTTATATCCACAGTGGTATTGACCCAAAAGCCTTGATGGGAGTAGTAAAAGGACTTTTTGTAGAGGGAAATAGAGGAGGAGGGAGTACCATTACGCAGCAGTTGGCAAAAAATTTATTTCCAAGAGGAAAAACCAATAAGATAAGCTTAATCCTGAAAAAATTCAAAGAATGGCTTATTGCTATTAAGCTAGAACGAAATTTTACAAAACATGAAATTATAGCTAATTATTTCAATACCGTAGAATTTAGCGACAATGCATTTGGTATCAAAAGTGCTACACGTACATATTTTAATAAGGATTTGAAAGAACTTACGGTTTCCGAGTCTGCTGTATTAGTAGGAATGTTAAAAGCTCCTTATAAATACAATCCTAGATTGCACCCCGAAGTTTCAAAACAAAGAAGAAATACCGTATTAAGCAAAATGCTTCAATATAATTTTATTTCGGCCGCACAATATGATTCTTTTAGCAAAGAGGATATTAAAGTAAATTTTAATAATGATTTTAATGTAGAAGGAGTTGCACCTTATTTTGTAGCGTATGTCCAAAAATATTTGAAAGATTATTTCAAAGATCATCCCAAAAAAGATGGCTCTTTTGTAGATATCTATAGCGATGGATTAAAAATTCACACTACAATAGATTTAAAAATGCAACAATATGCAGAAGAAGCTGCAAAAGAACATCTTACTTATTATCAAAAATTAATGTTTTCGCATTGGACAGGTGGTGATCCTTGGAAAGGTCGCATCAAAAGATTTATGAAGCATATCAAAGAAACCGAGAGATATAGAGATTTGATTGCTTCTGGCAAATCGGAAGAAGAGGCTATAGAAGAAATGAAAAAACCTGTGAAAATGAAGGTGTTTTCTCATTCAAAAGGCGAAGTAGATACAACTATGAGTCCTTGGGATTCTGTACGATATTACAAAATGTTTTTACAAACGGGTTTCTTGGCAATGGATCCCAAAAATGGATATGTCAAAGCTTGGGTTGGTGGTGCTAATTTCAAATTTTTCAAATACGACCACGTCAATATTGGTACCAAAAGACAAGTCGGTTCTGTATTTAAGCCATTTTTGTATGCCGTAGCAGTAGAACAAAAAGGATATTCTCCTTGTCATCAAATGCCAAATGCCCGTATTGTTTTCCGTCCCGGAAATCCTAGATGGAAATTGGGGGCTGCTTGGAGTCCTTCCAATTCAGGAGGCGGTTATGGCGGTATGCCTACATTAAAACAAGCATTGTCTAAATCGTTGAATACCGTTTCGGCTCGTTTGATATATGAAGTTGGGCCTACAGCTGTTATTGATTTGTTGCGAAATTTGGGTATTGATACCAATACAAAAATACCGCCTTATCCTTCTATCTGTCTTGGTACGCCTGAAATATCTGTATATGAAATGATAGGAGCTTATACGGCATTTGCCAATGAAGGATTGTATACAAAACCTACTTTTATCACCAAAATTGAAGACAATAACGGAAATGTAATTTTTGAACATTATCCTAGTTATAGACAAGTATTGAGCCCTCAATGCGCTTACATTATGCAAGAAATGATGAAAGGTGTAGTAGATGGAGGAGGTACAGCGGGTAGATTGCGATGGACTTATGGACTAGAGGGAACTATTTGTGGAAAAACTGGAACTACACAGAGCAATGCCGACGGTTGGTTTATTGGTCTTACGCCAGATTTAATAGCAGGTGCTTGGGTAGGCTGCGACGATAGATTGGTGCGTTTTAGAAGTACGGGATTGGGACAAGGTGCCTCAATGGCTTTGCCTATTTGGGGAAAATTTTTCCAAAAAATAACCAAAGATTCTAAAGTTGGAATTTCGCTAGATAAAGATTTTGTGAAACCAGCTCCAGAGTTGATTTCAATAGAAACAGATTGTTCAAAATACAAAGGCTGGGGCGTAAGCACGTATGATGAAGATAAATCTACCTATGTCAATACTCGCGAAACCGAAGATTTTGAAACAAAATATGATGATTATGAAGAAAGTTTTGAGGGAGACGTAGAAGAGACCAATACCAAAAAAACAACTCCTGCAAAGGGTAAAGAAGAAAAGCCTCATGAACCAAGCACTTCTAATTTGCCCGCAGATAAGCCAAAAGACAAACCAAAAGCTAAAGAGATAAAAAAATAAAAAAATGCAATATTCAGAAATAAAATTAAAAGTAGGATTAAACGAACATAAAATTCCTGCGGATATCAAATGGATGGCTACCGATAGCGAGCGAAGCCAATTTACAGATTGTAAAGCCTTTAATTTATCTATTTGGGATCCCGTAGAGGCTAATAGTTTGTCCATAAACTTATGGACCGATACTATGCAAACGGATGAAATGCATTCTTTTTTCTTTCGTTCATTGATTCAAATGTCTGAGAGCTACCAAAGAGCTACTGCTAATCCTTTTGTAAAAGATATGATGAATCAAATGGTTACTGATTTGATTAAAAAAACAGCGGATTGGGAAAATAATAAAGAAAATAGTTGATGGATTTGTCCAAAATTTTCAAAAAGAATAATTTTTTTGAAATTGCGGTTATCGTTATTTCAAGTATGTTGGCAATTGCTACGGTAGTTTATTCAAATATTATTGCCAATCAATTAGCTAAAAGAGAAGAAAATCAAGTAAAACAGTGGGCTAAAGCTACACAGGACAAAGCAAAATTGATAAAACTTTCTAACGAAATCTTTGAAAATTTGAGTAAAGAAGAACACATGAAAGTGCAGCTTTATGCGAAGGCGTCCAATATTATTCTTAAGGAAAATGACAATGAAAAACTCTCGTTTTTATTGGATATTCTCAAATTTAATGAAAATATTCCAGCCATTGCTACCGATTCCAATTTAAATATTCTCTATTATCGAAATATTTTGGATACAAATATTCAAGTAGGAAAAAAATTAGATAAAAAATTTCAAAAAGATTTTTTTATTTACAAGCCAGTAGAAGTACAGTTTTTGGACAAGCACCAGTTTATTTATTACAAAGATTCTAGAATTTTTCATCAGTTAAAGTATTATTTAAATGCTTCGGGGAAGTCTTTTTATAATGAAATTGGTTCGAATGCCGCTTTTTTACCGGTATTGATTATAGATGATAAAAACAAACTGATTAAATCTGGAAATATAGATGAATCAATATTGAACGATTCGTCAAATTTGAAAGAATATATAGATAACCTCAAAGCCGAAAAAGAACCTATTGAAATAGATTTGGGCGATGGAAAAATTCGATACTTATTATTTGAAAATTCATTGATTATTAAGCAATTAAAATGGTTTCCGTTTGTGTTGTATGGCGTTTTGGCTATATTTATTGTGATTACTTATATTGCTATAAAAAATTCAAGAAAAACCGAAAAAAATCAAATTTGGATAGGTATGTCCAAGGAAACGGCGCATCAGTTAGGCACACCAATTTCTTCATTAGGAGCTTGGCTAGAAGTTTTGAAAGAAGATATGGCGCTCAATTCGCAGCATCAAAATATCGTAAATGAAATGGAAAAAGATATCAATCGTCTTTCATTGGTTGCCGATAGATTTAGCAAAATTGGTTCAAAACCAAAATTAGAAGCCGAGAATTTATATGAAATTTTAGATAATTCGGTTCAATATTTTAGGCATAGAGCTTCCAAAAAAGTCAATATAAATTATGCGATAGAAGATAAAAGCATTCAAATTTTAATTAATAGACAACTTTTTGAATGGGTGATAGAAAATCTAATTCGAAATGCATTAGATGCCATTACAAATGAAGGCGAAATCTTTATTCATTGCCAAAAAGATTCGGACAATAAAGTAATTATTGAATGCAGAGATACAGGCAAAGGTATAGAAAAAGGGCTCTTTAATGAAATTTTTGAGCCAGGATTTACCACTAAAAAAAGAGGATGGGGACTGGGATTGTCACTTTGCAAACGAATTATTGAAGATTATTTCAAAGGAAATATTTTTGTAAAATGGTCAAAACGAGGCGAAGGAACTATTTTTAAAATAATTTTAAATAGTATTTAAATGAATCTTAAAGAAAAATCTAAATTTATAGTAGATACTTTAGAATCGTTGTATCCCCAAACGCCCATTCCGTTGGATCACAAAGATGATTTCACCTTGTTGATTGGCGTGCTATTATCTGCGCAATGCACCGATGAGCGTGTGAACAAAACAACACCTTTTTTATTTGAAAAAGCGGATAATCCATTCAAAATGATTACGCTTTCTATAGAAGAAATAGAAGAAATTATTCGTCCTTGTGGATTATCCAAAGCTAAATCTAAGGCTATTTGGAATTTATCCCATATTTTAATTGAAAAACACGCAGGGAAAGTACCCCAAAATTTTGAAGATTTGGAAGAATTGCCAGGAGTAGGGCATAAGACGGCAAGTGTGGTTATGTCACAAGCATTTGGCGTTCCAGCATTTCCTGTAGATACGCATATTCATCGTTTGGCTTGGCGATGGGGGATTACCAATGGTAAATCCGTAGTTCAAACCGAAAAAGATTGTAAAAAAATATTTCCAAAAGACAAATGGAATAAATTACACCTTCAAATCATATTTTTTGGACGGGAATATTGCAGCGCAAGAGTTCACAAACCGCTTGAATGTCCTATCTGCAAAGAAATAGGACGTAAAGAACTTTTTAAAAAATAGCAAAATTTTGACACCTCGTTATTTTTAGTCAAGAAAATACTAAAATATAAAAACCTACCCCAAAAAGTGTAAACCGAATCAAATCCGTATAAATCCGTCAAATCCGTGTTCCAAAAAAATACAAGAATAGAAAAAAACTAAAATATAAAAAACTACCCATAAAGTGAAAACTCAATCAAATCCGCATAAATCCGTCAAATCCGTGTTCCCAATGAGAAATAATCAAGAAGAGAAAAATCTTATAAAAGACCTACTATTTCTTCCAAAAACTGCTTATCTATTTCATCAAATTCATTCAATCGGATACTATCCACATCCAAAACACCTATAATTTCATTCTTTGAAAATACAGGCAAAACGATTTCACTTTTAGACAAGCTACTGCACGCTATATGACCCGGAAACTGCTCTACATCGGGAACCAAAATCGTTTGAGCATTTTGCCACGCAGCGCCACAAACACCTTTTCCTTTTTGAATTCGTGTACAAGCCACAGGCCCTTGAAAAGGTCCCAAAACTAATTCATTCTTCTCTACAAGATAAAATCCAACCCACAGCCATCCAAACTGTTCTTTCAGCGCCGCACAAATATTAGCCATATTCGCTATCATATTATTTTCACCCTCAATCAACGATTTGATTTGTGGAATCAACGAAATATATTGT
>JBIPPG010000209.1:0-4881 GCA_044368545.1 Chitinophagales bacterium
CAAAAGATATTAGAATCTTTCATTTGCTGCAAAATGAAGATTTCCTTCAATTTCTGCATTCTCATTGCTATCACTTCCATGAACTGCATTGCGCTCAATGCTTTCAGCAAAAGATTTACGTATAGTACCTTCGGCAGCATCAGCAGGATTGGTAGCTCCAATCAATTTTCTAAAATCTTCTACTGCATTTTCTTTTTCCAAAATAGCTGATACAATAGGGCCTGAAATCATGAAATTAACCAATTCCATATAAAAAGGACGCTCTTTGTGTACTTCGTAGAATTTCATAGCTTGTGCTTCTGTCATTCTAGTGTATTTCATGGCTATAATTTTAAAACCATTTTTGATAATCATATCCAAAATAGCGCCTGTGTGTCCGTTTGCTACTGCATCCGGCTTAATCATTGTGAATGTTCTATTCGTTGTCATTTCTCTTTTTAATTAATTTTTGGCAAAAGTATAGTATTTTCGTTTATTATATTCAATTTTGTAGTATTTTTGTCCTTTAATTATTAAAAATTGTATGGAAAATTTTCCAAAGGATAAAATTGCGAAGGTTCAGTCGCTTTTGGATTCCCCCAAAAAAATATTGATTTTGTCGCATTTCAATCCTGATGGCGATGCCTTAGGCTCGTCGCTTGCGTTGAAATTATTCTTTGAAAAATTAGGGCATTTTGCGCAGTGTATCTATCCTTCTAGCTATCCACCCTATTATAATTGGATGCCAAAAAATGAGGAAAGTATCATTTATTCTGATGCAAAAAAAGACTTTGTAAAAGAACATTTTGATAATTGTGACATCATTTTTTCGGTGGATTTCAATGCCAAAGAGCGCATCAATGATATGCAAGACTTTCTTGCCAATAGTACTGCTCCCAAAATTGTGATAGATCATCATCAATCGCCTTCTGATGATTTTGATATTTATTTTTGCAATGACAAATACAGTAGCGCCTGCGAATTGGTTTATGAATTTATCATTGCCTATCATTCGTTGGAAATCATTGATAAAGAGTTGGCTACGTGCCTTTATACAGGATTGATAACCGATACGGGTGGATTTCAATTCTCCTCTACTCATGCATCGTCGCATATTATGGCGTCGCATTTATTGGATGCCGGCATACAGGCTCAGGAAATTTACAATGATTGTTTCAATAATTTTAGCCTCAATCGTTTGAAGCTTTTTGGATATTGTGTGGCTAATAATATGACCCTTATAGCAGATAAGAAAGTTGCGTTTATGTGGATAGACCACGATACTAAATTTAAATTTAATATCAAAGACGGCGACACTGAAGGGCTAGTAAATCATCCGCTCAAAGTAGGCGATATCAATGTATCGGTATTGTTCAAGGAAGATAAGGATAAAATTAGAATTTCATTTAGAAGCAAAGAAGGCGTGGATGTAAATCAGTTTGCCCGAAAACACTTCAATGGCGGTGGACATATCAATGCTGCTGGCGGTTCTAGCAAATTGCCGTTGAAAGAGACTTTGGAACTATTTGAAAAATTAGTAGCTACCGAGTTTTGAAACTAAAAACGATTTTTCCT
This sequence comes from Chitinophagales bacterium, assembly GCA_044368545.1. Taxonomy (GTDB): domain Bacteria; phylum Bacteroidota; class Bacteroidia; order Chitinophagales; family JADJOU01; genus CHPMRC01. The sequence continues at coordinate 1,555 of JBIPPG010000209.1, forward strand.
CATTTATTATTGATTTTGGTCAATCTCATCTATGGGGCTAACTTTACTGTAGCCAAAGCCATAATGCCTAAATATATTCCGCCATTTGGATTTATATTTATGCGTGTATTATTTGCATTGATATTGTATGCAATAATTTATTTTTTATTTATTCGCGAACCTATACAAAAGAAAGATTGGCCACGATTTTTCTTTTGTGGTTTTTTTGGTATTGCGTTCAATCAATTGATGTTTTTCAAAGGCATCAGCCTTACCAGCTCTATCAATGGTTCGCTGATAATGATTACCACGCCTATCATTACCTATTTTTTTTCACAATGGATTTTGAAAGAAAAATTCAAAATGAGCAAAATCATAGGAATTGCTATGGGAATGTCCGGTGCGGGGATATTGATTTTGAGCGGTTTTCATTCAAAAAATGCCTCAAATCCCTTAGGCGATTTATATATATGGATCAATGCCACTTCCTTTGCTATTTATCTCATTATCGTGCGCCCTTTGATGGCAAAATATAAGCCGTTGACCGTAATATTTTTATGTTTTTGTACGGGATTTATTTGGGTGTTTTTGGCAGGATTTCAAGAGTTTAGGACTATTCCTTGGACTCAAATTCCAGCAATCAATTACCTCAATATTGGGTTTGTGCTCTTTTTTGCTACATTCATTGTGTATTTGTTCAATATAATGGCTATGAACAGCCTTAGCCCAACGGTGGTGAGCAGTTACATATACCTACAGCCTTTGTTTGCTATACTTTTTGCTACTTTATATGCCAGTGAATCTCTTACCTACTATTCTGTAGCAGGTGGTGCCTTTATTATTGCTGGATTGTGGCTTATTAATAAGAAGAGGGTATAGAAAATAGATTGTGAGATTATTAATTAGTCTTTTTCCATAAAAACTCGATTATGATACTGATATTTAATTTTAAATCCAAAATCGGTATATATATCTATTATTTCTTGGTATTTATAATTTTTTGTGTCATGGAATTCAGCTAATATTTGCTTACAATTTTTAAATGCTGTAGAATCTAATTTTATCAGATCTAGTTCCGATCCCTCTATGTCCATTACTAACGAATAAGACGAAACATTATGTTTTTCAAGTAATGTAGAAAGATTTATTCCTTCAACTTTAATAGAGTCTTTGTGCTCGTTAAAAGACATTTTCCCAGTTAGATTGTCTTTTTCTTGCATAAAAAACACAGGTTTATTTTCATTGTTTATCACATAATTTTCAATTGTTACATCTGATTGTGATTTATTTTGATTTAATGCTATATTTATTTTCAATAATGGAATCAAGTGAGGATTTGCTTCAATAAATATTTTTTTACCATTGTTTCTTTTAAGTATTTGGGCAGATACAATGCCTATACTGCTCCCAAGCTCTACAACATTATTTTCTGAATTTAAAAATTTTGAAACCATAAGAACTTCTTTAGATTCATATAAGTTAAAATATAATGAGGCTAAATTTTTATAACTTAAAGTTTTTACATCAATTAATGTATTTTGAAATATAATTTCTTTCTTATAAAAAAAGGATAAGATAAATCCTACGATAGGATTTGTAATTATATTTACAATTATACGTTTAATTATTAAAAGAATCATATTTTAAAATTTTATTATATACTGAACAATATTTATCAATCCCATATTTTACATCAAAATTATTATAGCTTATTGTATGTATAGCTTTTTGGTCGTAATTTTTTTCATACTTAAAAAATTCCTTAAAACGAATAAATTCATCTTCCCTAAAATTATTAAAAACAAAACCTAGATTATTGTTTTCTATAAGTTCTTTAGTGTCTCCTATTCCAGAATTGATTACTACTTTTAATCCGCACCCAAGTATTTCTGCTAGTCTAGTTGGACTCGTTGCTTTTCTGGAAAATCCTTCTTTACAGAAAAAAATTGAATAGTCTGCTATACTTAGTACTTTAGGAATTTCATTTCTAGATAAAGAATCATAAATAATTTGATTATCGTTTTCTAAATTATTGTTCATTAAGAAATTCCTAAAAATGTTGTATGGCTCATGTGAACAAACGATAAATTTAAGATTATTGTTTTTAATTGTTTTATAAACTTTTAAGACTTCATTAAAATTGTAAACAGTACTAAAATTACCTATGTAAATCAATGTATAATCATCGTATTTTATATTGTACTTTTTTAAATAAAACTGTTTTTCTTCATTAGAAATATTTCTATAGTCAAACAAATTCATATCTGCACAGCATGGAATTACTTCTATTTCTATTTCTTCCTTAATAGTTCTCCAAGATTTAATTTCTTGTTTTCCAATTTCAGTTAATGAAATTGTTATAGCAGATTCATTAAAAAAACTTATTTCTTTTCTTTTAAAGAAGTTGTATACTGCATAATAAAATGGATTTTTAATATTCCAAATTCCACCATCAATTCTCTCATCAGCCCAAAACCCCCGCATATCAAACAAAAACGGAACTCTTTTTTTTCTTTTTAGGCTTAGTCCTATCAATGAAGATATATAGCCGCGGCAGTGGGTTAGGTCAAATTTCTTTTGACTATGTAGCTTGTATGCCCTTCTTTGGAGCGATATTACATCCCATATCGTAGATAATACAGGTGGTCTTTTTGTATACATAATGGGTTGCCAATCGATATGATTTTCGAGACAAATTTTTTCTATTGTTGCACGATGTGTCTCGTATCGTTCGGGTTTTTCGCAGCTGAGTAGGGTGTATCGGTAGCCTTTTTGGCTCAGTCGGCAGATGTATGGCAGTACTTGACTCTGTCCTAGTGGATCGGTCATACCATCGTATGAAATGTAGAGGATGTTTTTTTGCATAAATTTGGAAATTACTTTCGTATTTTAATCACCAATTTTTCAATACTACCCTCACCTAGCATAGCCATGTGGGTCATAGTAGTGTCTATGATACAGAAATATTGAATGGGAAGCACCGCTATACAGCTATCCTGCTCGCGGTAGAGCATATAGTCGTTTTCTTCGTTATATTCTTTTTCTATATTTCTACAAAAAGAAAGCTCTTTGTACGCAATAATGTCATTGGTATTGAGCGGAATATGAATATCTATCCATTCTTTGTGTACTTCCAGTACGCCCTCAAAATTTGGATTTTTTTCGCCTTTGATTTTAACGATATAGAAATTATCGCTAAATTCGTTTTTGCCTTCTACAAGATTAGAAAAATCGTTTTTTTGTAAAAAGTCTATTGCTTCGGGCAAATGAGTGTATACGTCTTTGTATAATGAAATGTTTTTGAGTGCGTTGATGATCATATTTTATATTCTATTATTTCAAATTTGC
>JBIPPG010000210.1:0-4860 GCA_044368545.1 Chitinophagales bacterium
TTCGGCGTAAGTTTGTCCTTGATCATCGGATTTAAAATCAATTAAATACGCATTTTTAGTTCCTAATACATTATAAATAGAGAAATTGAGTCCATGTTCGTAATGTTTTGTTTTTTTCAAATCCCAATTCAATGCTACATCCAAACGGTTGTATGTAGGAAATCGATCCAAATTTCTTCCATTAAACGTATTGTAGTATACGCCTCCAGGATTATAGCCTCCAATACTAGTTTTGCCCGTAGGAAATGTAACTGCATTGCCGGTATAGAGTACATAATTGGCGGATAAGCTTACTTTTCGGCTCAATTCATACATGGCTACAATGCTCAAATCGTGTGTTCTGTCGTATCGAGAAGCAAACCATCTTCCGCCTTCAATATCATCAAATTTTCGCTCACTTCTAGACAATGTATAGCTAATCCATCCTGTAAATTTTCCTACTTTCTTTTTCAAAAATAATTCCAATCCATAGGCTCTTCCATTGCCATACACCAAGTCTTTTTCTACCGTTTCGTTGGCACGCAATTGCGTTCCTGTTTTATAATCTATTTGATTTTGCATCCATTTGAAATAAGTCTCTATCGATGCTTCAAACATATTGTCCAAAAAGTTGAAAAAATATCCTCCCGAAATTTGGTCCGAAATCTCTGGTCTTACATTATTGGTAGTCAAAATCCAACGATCGGTAGGTCTTGAAGCCGAAGTATTGCTCAATAAATGTAGATTTTGGGCATTTCGAGAATACGCAAATTTTACAGCACTATTTTCATTGAAACTATAATTTCCCGAAAATCGTGGTTCTAAATTTATATATGTTTTTCCAAACTCCATATTTCCCAATTTTGTAGTATCAATCGCATTTCCATTGGCATCAAATTGATACAAATTATTTGGCCCTGCTACTGAAAAAGCAGAAATTCGCAGTCCATAATTCAAGGATAATTTGCTGGAAACTTTTTGTTCATTTTGAAAATAAATCGCATTTTCTAGCCCATTACTTCTACTCAAGCTATTTCCTGCTATTACTTCATTAGAGCTACTTACATCGCCCGGTTTTACATTATGCCAAATGCCTAAATATCCAAATTTGAAACGATTTTTGTCATTCAAAAAATAATCAAAATCTTGCTTGATACTATAATCATTCAAAATGGATTTTACATATAAATCAAAGTCATTGAAATTCAAGGTAACGGTATAATTGAAATTATTATATATCAAAGAAGTATTGGAAAATAACTTATCGTTGAAGATATGATTCCATCTACCCGTAAAGGTGGTATTGCCATACGTAATGCCAAATAAATTGCTAAATCCAAACTTATCTTGACCAAAATATCCCGACAAAAACACTCTATTTTTATCATCAAATTTGTAATTTGCTTTTGCGTTCAAATCATAGAAATACAAGGTACTACTCTTGGCTACACTGTCATTGGACAATGCCAAAAACGCATCGGCGTAGGTTCTACGACCACTTACAAAAAAAGATCCTTTATCTTTCTTCACCAATGGCCCCTCGGCAAATAAACGTGAAGCTATCAATCCAATTCCACCACCAAAATTATACTCCTTGTTGTTTCCCTCTTTCATTTTGATATCTACTACCGAGGATAATCTACCACCAAATTCTGCGGGCATATTACCTTTGTACAAGGTCAAATCTTTTAGCGCATCGCTATTGAATGTAGAGAAAAAACCCAATAAATGCGAGGCATTGTATACGGGTGCTTCGTCCAATAGAATGAGATTTTGATCGGTATTGCCACCTCGTACCACAAAACCTGCCTGGCCTTCTTGAGCGGGCATAATTCCTGGTAAAAGTTGAATGGACTTCAATACATCACGCTCCCCCAAAATCACAGGAATTTTGTCTATTTCCGCCAAATCCACTTGTACTTTGCTCACTTGAACGTTGCTCACATTTTGTTCGCGCTTCTTAGCCGAAACTACTACTTCCTTCACCTGACGACCTTTTTGTGACAATGTGATATTCAGTTTGGTGTTTTGTGATACAGCCAAAGATATTTTTTCTTCTTCATATCCAATATAACGTGCTTTGATAGTATGAGTTCCCGCCGGTACTTGAATACTATAGTATCCATAAGCATTGGTAGAAACGCCAATATTAGGCAAATTTTCGACAGAAACAATAGCGCCCATAATGGTTTCGCCATTTTTTTTGTCCGTTACTACACCACTCACCGTAAAATTTTGGGAAAAGAGATTGAAACTAATTGAAAGGGTTAAAAACAGTATGATTTTTCTCACAGAATATATTTTTTTGAGGTGCAAAAATACAGTAAAATCACCAAAAGTCTTCTTAAATAAAATTAATATTTTCAAAACGTCAAATTTTGACTCTTTCAAGTACTATCTTTGCTACTTAATTCGTATTATTTCCAAAAAAAAATGTATAATTGCAAAAATAAATAACCGTATGAACCAATCCATAAACTGCCCTAATTGTGGCTTTCATATAGATATCGAAGAAATTTTGAAGCATCAAATGGAAGAGCAGATGCAGGCAGAATTTCAAAAAAAGATTCAAGAAGAACTGGGAAAAATGAACTCGGAAAAAGAGCGCATTCAAAAAGAAAAAATGGATTTGGAGAAATTGAAAGAATCGGAGCACGAAAGATTGCGATTGAAACTAGAAGAGGAGCGACGAAAAATAGCCGAAGCCGAAGAAAAAAAGGCAAAAGATGCCTCCGCCAATTTATTGAATCAAATCAATGAAAAACTCCAAAAATCGGAAGTAGAAATTTTGACACTTCGTCAAAAAGAGCTAGAACTCAAAAATAATGAGGAACGACTCAAGCAACAATATGAATTTGAGATGAAGAAAAAACTCTTTGAAGAACAGCAGAGTATAGAAAACAAAGTGCGACAAGAAGAGCAAGAAAAAATAAAACTTCAGCAAATGGAGTGGGAAAAAAAGCTGAAAGACCAGATGAACTTAGTGGAAGAAATGCAACGAAAAGCCCAGCAAGGCAGTATGCAGCTTCAAGGCGAAGTATTGGAATTGGCTATTGAAGAAATGCTCAAAAAAACGTTTCCTTTTGACGAAATCATAGAAGTACAAAAAGGCGTACGCGGTGCTGATATTATCCAAAAAGTGCGCAACAATCAATTGAAAGAATGTGGTGCTATTATATATGAAACCAAGCGTACCGAAAACTGGAGCAATGATTGGATCGAAAAACTAAAAAAAGACAAACTGGCTAGCCATGCCGATGTAGCTATATTGATAACACAAGCATTTCCAAAAAATTATAATGGATTTGCTTATATCGATGGGGTGTGGGTTTGTAGCTACAAAGAGGTAGAAAGTGTAGCCAAAGCAATGCGTATGCAGTTGATTCAGTTTGCCGAAATTTCAAAAACGCAGGAAAACAAAGGCGACAAATCGATGGTTCTTTACGATTTTCTTACTAGTCAAGAATTTAGAAATGCCATGGAAGCCATTATCGACAGTTTTAGCAAGATGAAAGACGACCTCGAACGTGAAAAAAATGCAATGCTCAAACATTGGAAAAGCCGCGAACTCCAAATTGAACGTGTTCGCGACCATAGTATAAACCTATATGCATCTATCAAAAACATTGGTGGCAATGAATTGATACATAATGCAAAATTGGAATTGGGCGAAGGAGATGATGAGGATACATTTTAAATATTTTTTTAAAAAAGAAAAAAAATACTACTTTTACATTCTTAAAAAATCATAACTATGAACGTAAAACAATTTATAAAACTCTACATCAAAGCTTTTTGTATGTTCCTTTTTATCACTTTTATCTTTAATGTGATAAGTCTTCTCTTTCATTTAGTTAAATCCAATTTTGTGATAAATCAATTTATGTTTAAAAATGGATATTTTATACTCAATAATGAAACTATAGGCACAGACTTATTCTCAAACTTATTAAAAACAAGTATAATGTCGCTATTATTAACGATATATATGATCTATCGCAATAAGAGAAAAGAAGCTTTTTAATTAAAAGGTCTCTCCTATTTGATATGAGCTGCACGGAATTCGTCTTCGTACACAAAGCTTTCCAAATATAAAAATTCGTCTGTTAATTTACCTTTTTTGGTAACAGTTGCTCTTTTTATGATTGGATTTTCTGCGTCAAATAATACAGGGATAATATGATTTGAAAGTGCTTTGCTAAAATCGGCAGAAGCTTCTCTAGGCAATTCACTTGGCAAATTAGGAATAGCCATAATATCTATAGCTTTTTTCATAAAAGGATCAACTATTTTTTCTCTCAATGGCAAAAATCCGAAAACAGGATTTTCTATGGTAGTAGGTCTAACGGTAGAAGGAATAGATGCTTCTGGTGCTATATCACAAGTAATATCGGCGATATATTCTATAGAAAAGTCATTTTTCTTCATTTCTTTCAACGTAAATAACTTTGGAGCTTTCTGATCCCAATACATTGCATTAATAAGAACATTTGCCGCTCTTGTATAAGGTTCAAAAATAGAACGATACATTTGAGGACGCTCAAAAAACTCTTCTCTATTGTATTCTTGCATCGGCATACGAGGTGCAAACATTTCTTTGGAAGAAAGTTGTGCATATACGGCGTGATTGAATGTTTGTGTCAAAAATTCTTCAGGAGTTACACGCTTAATTTTAGCTTTTTCCATGATGTCTATAACACCCGTAGCTACCCTACCCGTTCCTGTTACCAAAAACTTCAAGGATTTGAATTCCAAATTGCGAAGCATGTCGTCAATTTTGTCATATCCATTCAAATAAATACGTCCAATATCTTTTTGGTGCATTTTCTTTTGAATCATCCATAGACAATTAAATCCACCCACAATACCCGCCCAGTAGCC
>JBIPPG010000211.1:0-4857 GCA_044368545.1 Chitinophagales bacterium
AGATTGTGGCGAAGGAACTCAATTTCAGCTCAATCGATACCATGTAGCTCGTTCGAGAATTAGAGCTATTTTTATATCTCATTTGCATGGCGATCATTATTTGGGACTTTTGGGATTGCTCACTACTATGAGTATGTCCAATAGAGAAGAGCCTTTAAGTGTAATTGGGCCAAAAGGATTGAAAGAAATTATAGAATTGCAATGTATGTATTCACAAACGATTTTGCGTTTTGATATTACCTATATTGTTTTTGAGGCAAATGTATCGAGTCTTGTTTATGAAGATTCAAAAGTGAAAGTTCGCACCATTCCGCTTTTGCACAAAGTGGATACAAGTGGCTACCTATTTGAGGAGCAGCCCAAAAAACGAAATATAATTAAGGAAAAAATTGAAGAATATCAAATTCCCATTTCAAAAATTTCGGGCATTAAAAATGGAGAGGATTTGGTGCTAGAGAATGGGGCCGTAATTTCAAATGAAGAGTTGACGGTATCGCCTCAGGCTCCAAAATCATTTGCATATTGTAGCGATACCCTTTATTTTGAACCTATTATACCTATAGTAAAAGGGGTAGATTTATTGTATCACGAGGCTACTTTTTTGGAAAAAGAAATAGAACGTGCCATATTTACCAAACATAGTACTACAAAAGATGCAGCTACTATTGCCCAAAAAGCCGAAGTAAAAAAATTGATGATAGGACATTATTCCTCGCGCTATCCCGATTTATCTTTGCTGTTGTCCGAGTCCAAACAGTATTTTGACAATACATTGCTGGCAATAGAAGGCGAAACATACGAAGTTAGATAACCCATTAAAAAGAAACGATTTGTATCATTATATTGCATTTGAAGGAGTTATCGGTGCGGGCAAAACTACTTTTGCCAAAGAAATAGCGTCAAAGCTTCAAACAAGACTTTTGCTAGAACAGTTTGAGGACAATCCTTTTCTTGAATCGTTTTATTTGGATAAAGATAAATTTTCATTTCCAGCGGAATTGTCATTTTTGGCATCGAGGTATCATCAATTAAAGGATGTCCCACTCAAAAATGATTTATTTCAAGAAAAAATTATAAGCGATTTTGTGTTCTACAAATCCTTGGTTTTTGCATCTATCAATCTAAAAGGCGACGAAATGATGCTTTACCGAAGACTTTTTGACATTATGTTTTCCCAAATCCCAAAACCCGATTTGACAATATATGTGCAATTATCTATCGAAAAGGTTTTGAAAAATATCGCTAAGCGAGGAAGAACGTATGAAAAAACTATAGATGCATTGTATTTGGAGCAAATTCATCATAATTATATTCAGTATTTCAATCAATTACAAAATCATAGGATTGTAATTTTGCATTCGGAGGAATTGGATGTATATGAAAATAAAAATACATTACCCATTTTGGAGGAACTCATAAATACGCCTTTCCCGGAAGGAATTACCTATATTTAGAGATGATATTAAGTTTTTTTAGAAAATCTTATGATATTTTTTAAGATAATTTGTGCAATTTTGCAGTATAAAAATTGAAACATAAAAATAAGTATTATGCAAAATTTTCAACATGCCAATTTTCTATATTTATTTTTTGGGATAATTCCCTTAATAGCAATCGCTATATGGTATTTTTCTTGGTCCAAAAAGACCCTGAAACAGTATTTTGAACCCCAAATTTCAAAAATTATTTTCCCAAAATCAAATGAACTGATCAAAAGAGTCAAAGTGGTTCTGTATTTAGTAGCATTTGTATTCTTAATTTTAGGATTGTCCAATCCACGAGTAGGAGTCCAAAAGGAAAAAGTAAAAGGCAAAGGAGTAGAACTAATGATACTCTTGGACGTATCTAATAGTATGCTGGCACAAGATATTCAGCCCAATAGACTCGAGCGTGCAAAATTATTTGTAAGCAAATTGCTGGATAAAATGAATCAAAATCGAGTGGGGCTTATTATTTTTGCGGGAAATGCATACACACAAGTACCTTTGACGATTGATTATAGCGCTATCAAAATGTCGCTTCCATTGATAGAGACGGGTTCGATACCTACTCAGGGAACGTCAATTGGGGAAGCGGTGAACTTATCTATGAATACTTTGGGAGCGAAAGATATCAAACACAAAGCTATCATTATATTGACCGATGGAGAAGATAATGAAGGAGAGGCCGAAAGTGCTATTGAAAGTGCTAAAAAGGCTGGTGTGAGAGTATTCTCAATAGGTGTAGGAGAAGAAGCAGGTGCGCCAATTCCTATGGGAAATGATTTTAAGCGCGATGCAAATGGCGAAATAGTAAAAACGGCATTTAATCGAAAAATGCTTGAAAATCTTGCATCGATTGGCAATGGTGCTTTTTTTCAATTGGGAAAACAAACCGATATTGTAGAAGATGTGTTGGCCGAAATTTCAAAAATGGAAGGCAAAGAGTTTGAAGAATTTGATTTTTCATCGTATAATAGCTATTTTTATTGGTTTTTATTGATTGTGTTACTATTAATTTTTATAGAATTTATGATACCCGATACAGGTTTTGGTTCAAAAAATACGACGCTACTTTTAGTAATGATTTTATTGCCTTTGGCAGCTTTTTCGCAAGATAAAGATTTGAAAAAACAAGGAAACAAGTATTTGCGAAGCGGAAATTCCAAATATCAATCCAATAAATACGAAGAGGCCGAGATTCAGTATAGAAAGGCTTTATCTGCCGTAAAAAACAACAAGGCTGCTCAGTACAATCTAGGGAATGCGCTCTATGAACAAAAAAAGTACAAAGAGAGTGTAGCCCAATATCAACAAACAATAGAGAAAAATGATGATAAAGCCTTGAAAGCAAAGGCGTATCATAATATGGGGAATGCGCATTATAAAAATAATAATACCGAAGAAGCAATTAAGGCGTATGAAAATGCACTCAAGCTCAATCCTTCGGATATGGACACAAAAATTAATTTAGCATTGGCAAAGAAAAAGCAACAAAATCAAGGTGGCGGAGGAAATAATAAACAAAATTCTAACCAAGATAAAAAAGATGACCAAAAAGGCAAGGGGGAGAATAAAGATGAAAAAGGTACGCCAAAAGACCAAGAAGGAGACGGTAAAGGCGATAAACAAGAACAAAAACAAGCGCCACAATCGGGTAAAGGAGAAATGAGTAAGGAAGATGCCGAAAAACTGCTTGAAGCGCTGAAAAACCAAGAACAAAATACACAAAAGAAAATGGAGATGCAAAAACAAAAACCTGAACAGAAAAAAGTAGAAAAAGACTGGTAGTTTTTTTATAATAATTTGAAAGTCCCATTTTGAAAAAAGTGGGACTTTTTTTGTACCCATTAGTACTCGAATTCTCGCTTTAAAAGTTAATTAGTGTTAAAAAATGCCTAATTTTTAACAAATTTCATACGTTCCCTCAAAATTTCCTGCGTTCCCTCAAAATTTGAAAAAATCGTTCAAGGATAATTTACCTTTGCATTAAGAAATTCGGAATGAGAAAAACAATCCTAATTTTAAAAATGTAGTAAGAGTTCATTATTTTTTTAGATTATATAAATTGCTATGAAAGCAAAACTAAAAACCAAATTAAGAAGCGAGAATAAACAAAACGTTAGCTGATATAATACTTTGAAAACAAATCAGACCAAACCAAAAACTATGAAGACAAAACAAAAACCTAAAAAACAGAAGTAGTAAATTTAGTTATAATTGCTGTGAAGACAAAACAAAAACCTAAATAACAGCGCGGAAAAACAAAATATATACTAAATACTATGAAAATGAAAAAACCTAAAGCTACTATGAAAGCAAAACAAAAAACCAAGTAGAGAAGCGAGATTAAACAAAACGTTAGCTGATATAATACTCTGAAAACAAATCAGACCTAACCAAAAACTGTGAAGACAAAACAAAAACCTAAATAACAGCGCGGAAAAACAAAATATATACTAATGCTGTGAAAATGAAAAAACCTAAAGCTACTATGAAAACAAAACAAAAACCAAATAAAGAAGCGAGAATAAATAAAACGTTTGCTGATATAATACTTTGAAAACAAATCAGACCTAACCAAAAACTATGAAGACAAAACAAAAACCAAAAAAACAGAAGTAGTAAATTTAGTTATAATCGCTGTGAAAACAAAACAAAAACCTAAATAACAGCGCGGAAAAAAAAATATATACTAATGCTGTGAAATTGAAAAAACCTAAAACTACTATGAAAGCAAAACAAAAAACCAAATAGAGAAGTGAGATTAAACAAAACGTTAGCTGATAAATACGATGAAAACAAATCAGACCTAACCAAATAACTTTGAAAACAAAATTAAAAACCAAAAAAACAGAAGTAGTAAATTTAGTTATAATTGCTGTGAAGACAAAACAAGAACCTAAATAACAGCGCGGAAAAACAAAATATATACTAATGCTGTGAAAATGAAAAAACCTAGAGCTACTATGAAAACAAAACAAAAAACCAAATATAGAAGTGAGATTAAACAAAACGTTAGCTGATATAATACTTTGAAAACAAATTAGACCTAGCTAAAAACTATGAAGACAAAACAAAAACCAAATTACTTGTGAAAATTTCATAACCCAATCAATTTCTATAATGAGAAAACTTATATTTTTATCTTTATTATCCCTTTTGATAGTAGGATGTTCAAAAGAAGAAGAAAATATCGACTACGCAAAACAAGTTATTGGAAAATATAAAACAAAAACGTTAAATATAAATGGTTCACTTGACAATATACCTGATAATGTAGATGCTTATCATGTGATTACTTATACCGTACATACAACCAATATAGTCCAATCTTCGTTTCTCTTGATTGTACTATTTGCTTGTTATGACGGCATTT
>JBIPPG010000349.1:0-2801 GCA_044368545.1 Chitinophagales bacterium
CCTGAATTAGGCAATTGATAATTTTCAAATCGAATTTGACTTGAAACTTTGGATACCGAAATTAATAAAAATACTAAAGCAACTATTTGTTTCATCTATATATAATTTGGAACAAATATACAAGAATTAAATTTGAATCAGTACTTTTTTGATTTTATCTCTCAAATTAGAAGTTCCTTTTACCAAAGGTAAGCGAACGGTATCGGTACATAAATTTTGAAGGCTCATGGCTGCTTTAATTCCCACTGGATTGCCTTCTTCAAAAATCAAATCAATTATATCTAAAAGTTTTAATTGAGTTTCACGAGCTATTTCAAATTCATTTTTCAAACAATGTTGTATCATTTTTGAAAACTCTTCTGGCAATAAATTTCCAATAACAGATATACATCCTTGAACGCCAATGGCCATTTGAGATACAACCAAATTATCATCGCCACTCAATACGATAAAATCTTTAGGCTTATTTTTCACCAATTTCATACATTGGTCCAAATTCCCACTCGCTTCTTTTACAGCTACGATATTTTCTATTTCTCTTGCCAATTTCAATGTAGTTTCGGGAAGCAAATTTGACGATGTTCTTCCGGGTACATTGTACAAAATTAAAGGAAGAGGACTCGATTTAGCAATAGTCTTATAATGCTGAAAAATTCCTTCTTGACTGGGTTTATTATAGTATGGACTTGCGGATAGTATATAGCTATATCCTGCTAGGTCATAACTTTTTAAATCTTCACAAATTTCGTGGGTATTATTTCCTCCAAATCCTGCTACCAAAGTAATAGAACCTTTTGTATGTTCTGCTACAAATTTTAATACTTCTTGTTTTTCTTCACGATTCAACGTAGGTGTTTCACCCGTAGTACCCAATACCACTAGGTAATTAACGCCGCCTTTAATGCATTTATTTACAATTTTTCCTAAAGCTTCAAAATCCACTTTTTCCGACTTGTCAAATGGTGTGATTAAGGCTACACCCAACCCAATTAAATCGTGATTCATTTATATTTAAAATTATTTTGTTTTTACCTGAATTAGAAAATCTGATAACGCTTTTATTACGTTTTTAGTATTCAAATCTTTTTTTATTCCTACCATTACATCAAATAATTCTATAGGATGATTTTCAAAAGCTCCTATTCGAAGTCTAGATTGCGTATTGGCAAAAATTGCATTCAAAGGCGAATTTTCATCGTTATAAATTCCAAAAACGATATCTAGTTTTAATTTTGAGAACAAAAATACTTGTTCTTTTATAGGATAACCATACCAATTCAAATCTTTATCCGTAATTAAAAAAGATTCTTCTTTTTTTTCATTACTTTTTATGTAACCAAATATTTCGACTTCTTTCCCCGCATTTCTCAGTGTATTTTTAAAATCATGAATAATATTGATGTCATTATAATGAGTAGCATCAAAAACAATACCTATTTTCTTGGCATCGTTCAAATTAACCATTTCATGAACTGTCTTATTATTAGACAAATCACTTGAAATTCTATTTTTAAAAAAATATGTCTTAATTTTCTCCCACATTGATTTATAATTCTATAGCTGTACTCATTTTGCTGTACTTCTCTATCCTTGTAGCAATTCTTCGCTCTGGCGTTTCTTTTTCAAGAGATGCTATATTTTCTAAAATATGTTTTTTTAAAATTTGTGCCATCTCTTCGGGCTGATAATGAGCCCCTCCAGCTGGTTCAGGAATAATTTCATCAATGATTCCATTTTTCAAATTATCTTCTGGAGTCAATTTCAATGCTTCCGCAGCACGCTCTTTGTGCTCCCAACTTCGCCAGAGAATACTACTACAAGATTCTGGAGAAATAACAGTAAACCAAGTATTTTGGAGCATAAATGTTTTATCGCCAACACCTATACCCAATGCACCACCCGACGCACCTTCACCTATTACATAGCACAAAACGGGTACTCTCAACTTTGCCATTTCAAATAAGTTTCTAGCAATTGCTTCTGCCTGTCCTCTATCCTCTGCTTCTAATCCCGGAAAAGCTCCAGGCGTATCGATAAAAGTTACTACGGGTATATCAAATTTCTCTGCCATTTTCATCATACGAAGTGCTTTTCTATAGCCTTCAGGATTAGGCATTCCGAAATTGCGATATTGACGCATTTTCGTATTCACCCCTTTTTGATGCCCGATTATCATTACAGATTTTCCATCAATCTTAGCCATATAACATACAATGGCTTTGTCGTCTTTTACATTTCTATCGCCGTGCAATTCTATCAAACTATCCGCTATTTTATCGGCATAAAATACGGTATATGGTCTATTGGGATGTCTCGACAATTGTACTTTTTGCCAAGTAGTTAATTCTTTTGTCAGCCTAATTTTCTCTTCTTCCAACTGTTGTTCCAAAATTTTAATTTTGTCAACCATAGAAATTTGAGTTTTCTTCTCCATTACTACCAATTCCTCAATTTGGTCATTGATAGCTTTTATTGGCATTTCAAAATCAAGATATTGAATAGGCATACTCTCGTTGCTCTTTTCCATAAGATTATTTTTAGGGATTGCAAAGTTAATAAATTATTGTCAAGTAAGGGGGATAATTTTATTTCAAAAAAAGTAGATGTAAGTAATAAAAGTTACATATCAATGCTTTAAAAACATTACTTTTGTTTCAAAAAAAAGTATGAATTGTTGTATAACGGTATGTGATAAACCTTTGGATGAAAATTTTTGGGATGGGCAATGGAAAAGCAATACTATAGGCTGGGACATTGGAAGTGTAAGTCCACCTATTGCATCGCTAATAGATTTGATTGAC
>JBIPPG010000034.1:0-13245 GCA_044368545.1 Chitinophagales bacterium
ACAAAAATGCCTCCATATTAATTCCTGGTTGTGGCTCGGGATACGAGGCGGAATACTTGCTATCAAAAGGCTTCTCAAATATTTCATTAATAGACATTTCCGAATCGGCGTGTAACATTTTGCAAAAAAAATTCAATGGAAATTCAAACGTTTCCATTATACATGGCGATTTTTTCAAACTAGATACTACTTTTGACATTATTATTGAACAAACCTTCTTTTGTGCAATTCCTCCCCAATGGCGAACAAAATATTTATGGAAAATGCATCAACTATTGAACAAAAATGGGATTTTAATGGGATTGTTCTTCAATAGAACGTTTGAAGCAGGGCCTCCTTTTGGTGGGAATGAGGATGAATATAGAAATTTGTTTCAAGCTGCCTTTGAATTTGAAATTTTAACGCCCGCAATCAATAGTATTGAACCTAGAAAAAATAGTGAACTTCAATTTTTATATAGAAAAAATGAAGTTTCAGTAAAAAGATATGAATTTTTGGGAATTACCTGCAATGGCTGTAGAACCGAAATTGAAGAAAAAATAAAAGATATTCCTAATGTATTGAATGCAACTATCAACAGTGATTTTTCGGAAATAATAGTAGTTTCAAACAACGAAATTCCTTTAGATTTATTAAATCAAAAAATTGCTTATGATGCTAAATATAAGATTCAAGTATTTACTGAATAGCCATTCGCTTAAAATTATCTACAATAATTGAGGTAGCAATTGATGCGTTCAAAGACTCTGCATTTCCAAAAGAAGGAATGGTGATTTTCTTATTGATTAACTCAAAATGAGATGGATGAATTCCGTGGGATTCGCTACCAATTACAAGCAAGGAATTATGCGTAAAAGGCTCCTCATAAATTGAATTTCCTTCCAAATATGCTCCGTAAATATTGGAAAAGGCATTTTTAGCAATAAAACTTTCTAGCGTATCATAATAAGGTTGTACTCTAAAAATTGAACCCATAGTAGCTTGAACCACTTTGGGGCTATACCATTCTACACAATTGGGAGACAATATAATACTATTGACTCCATACCATTCGGCAGTACGTATAATTGTCCCAAGGTTTCCCGGGTCTTTAATTTCATCTAAATAAAGCGTAAGCCATTCATTTTTGAAAGTATCAATTTTTGGAAAATTTACTACAGCCAACACTTCCGAAGGCGTTTTTAAAGTAGACAATTGCTCCATTTGTTTTGGAGTAACCTCTATTACATTTTGATTACTGATTTCATTATTATCAATCCATTTTTTCAAAGCATAAATTTCTTTAATTTTAAATCGGCTTTGTGTTAACAATTCTGCCACAATTTTTGTCCCTTCACAAAGAAAAAGCTTATTTTCTTCTCTATTTTTTTTAAGATGTAGACTTTTAATAATTTTTATTTGTAAATTTGTGGCCAAGATTTTAAAAATTTGAACACAAAAATACGTATTTTTTTTTTGATAAGCATTTCGATAGTATGGATTCAATCGTGTAGTGTATCAAAGCATATTCCTGAAAATCAGAGTCTCTTGCGCAGCAATAACCTAGTTATTAAAGGTGTGGAAAAAGATTTGATTAATGATTTTTTTTACAAAGATGATTTATTGGATATTCCTGTACAAAAACCAAACAAAAGAATTCTCAATTTTTGGCCTTTGTCATTGAACATTTGGTCTTTTTATTCTAATAAAAAAGTTACCAAATTTACTCAGTTTATGAAAACAAAAGTAGGTGCAGAGCCTATCATTTTTGATTCGAGCAAATTGAACCAAAGTATTAACCGTTTTCAAAATTACTATTCAAATATTGGACATTTTAATAGTAAAGTAGAAGCTAAAGTAACTACTTTAAAAAAAATGACCACAATTGACTTTGTTATAGAACCTCAAAAGGTTTTTACTTATAGAAATATCTATTTTGACAGTGCTACTTTTATCGAAAAAATCATTTACCAAACAAAAGACAACTCCTATATTACAAAAGGTGAAAGCTTTAATATAGAAATCTTAAAACTTGAAAGACAACGGATTACCGATATTCTAAACAATAAAGGTTATTTTTTTTTCAACAAGGAGTTTATTTTATTTAAAATAGATACATTCCAAAAAACGAATCAGTTGGATATTTATGTAAAAATTCAAAAAGAATCGGATACATCTGATTTTCAACAGTATAAATTAGATTCCATATATGTGCTCATTTTGGAAAATGACAATGAACAAATTTCAAATGAGAATATCAAGAAAATAAAAAACTTCACATTTATACAACCCATAAAAAGTCTTTATAATGAGAATTTTATGACTTCATTTTTTGAATTGAACAAAGATTCATTCTATTCAAAAGAAAATGCAAATAGAACACTACAAAGACTTACCGATTTGAACAATTTTAAGCTAATCAATTCAAATTTCTCACGAAACCCAAACAAAATAAATCATTTGAACGCTCTCTATTCGATGAGTCCATTCAAAAAACAATTTTTTTCTACAGGATTTTATGCCTATAATAGTTCTCAAGGATTATTGGGCAACTCATTATCCCTTATTTACAACAATAGAAATTTAACTAAACGAGCCGACAGATTAAACATAGCTATTTCGGGTGGATTGGAACTCAATTTTTCGTTGGACAATAGTGCCGTAAACAATAATAATGGTATCATTTCGCGAAGCGATATTTCTTTGACTAGTATATATACTATCGAGAAATTGATGACACCTTTTCGAATAAACAAAGATAAATTGTATACTTATAAAACAAATTTCTTATCGAAATACACCTATGAAAAAAGAATTAATTATTACGATTTACATAATATGTCTTTAAGTTTTGGATACGAATGGTCAAAAAATCCAAAAATTAGACATTTTTATAATCCACTAACAGTCAATTATATATATTTACCTTTAGAATCCGTAAGTGATTCCTTTGCTTATATTTTGTATTTAAATCCATATCTGAGAGCCTCATTTGACGATGCATTAATTTTAGGATCTAATTATCAATTTTCATATTTCAGTTCGTCTAAAAATAAAAAAGATAATTTTGGATATAAATTCAATGCTGAAACAGCAGGAAATTTTCCTTATTTAGCACATAAAACTTTCAGTAACCAAAAAGATGATATTATCAATTTTAATGATGTAGTGGTAAGTCAATACGTCAAATTTTTATCTGAAATAGTGTATTCTCATAAATTTAATAAACAAACCGCTCTTCATACAAGATTTAAAATGGGAGCAGCATTTTCTTATGGCAATTCTCCTTTGCTTCCTTATATTAAACAATTTTTCTTAGGAGGTCCTTATAGTATTAGAGCCTTTCCATTGAGACAAATTGGGCCAGGAACATTTGATGTAACAAAACAAAGCATAAAGGATCAAACAGGAAATATCCTATTAGAAGGAAATCTGGAGTATCGATTTAATATCATAAAAATGTTCAAAGGAGCTTTATTTACCGATATGGGAAATATTTGGCTTACGAAAAATGAATACAATACTGATAATAGGCAAAATTTTCAGATTGGAGAATTTTATAAACAATTATATATTGGCGGTGGATTTGGACTGCGATTCGACTTTGATTATTTTGCTATTCGAATGGATTTGGGATTTCCAATTAGAGTTCCCTATAAAGATGGTGACGAATCGTGGGTAATAAAAGAAGCTAAACCTTTTAATGCCGATTGGCAACGACAAAACCTAGTCTTTAATATTGCTGTAGGCTATCCATTTTAGCATAAAAAAAATCCCTTGAAGTCATCAAGGGATTTGAAACAATATAAAAATTATAAATTTTAGTGATGATGACCACCCAATCCGTGAGCATGTCCATGAGCCAATTCTTCTTCAGAAGCTTCTCTAATTTCTAAAACCGTTACTTCAAAATTCAATTCTTTATTTGCCAATGGATGATTGAAATCAATAGTAACCATACCCTCGTTTATACTTACCACTTTTCCATTAAATTGATTGCCATCTTGATCTTGCAAAGGAATAAATTCGCCTACTTTCACAATTTCTTCATCAAAAGCTCCAGTTTCGGGATGTAAAAAGTTTTCGGCAGGAATAGCTACAATATCTTCTTGATTTGAAAGACCATATCCATTTTCCGCATCTATTTTAAAAGATACTACTTCACCTACTCTTTTGCCTATCAAATTGGATTCAAACTGTGGTAACAATTGTCCTGATCCCATCAAAAAAGTAAGTGGTGCATCAGAAGTGGTTTGATCTACCATTACCATTGCGCCATTTTCTTCGATTTGTAGTTTATAATCCACACTACAAACCATTTGATTTTTTAATTCCATTTTTTTATTTTATAAATTTTTTAATTTTGCAAAGGTACAAATAATCTTTCGATTCTTTTTTATTATTGCATATACAATTAATTAATTGTATATTTGTACCGTTTTTATGAAATTGACAAAATATATTTACCTTTTTTTAACTTTTTATTTTTGTGTCCCTTTAATGGCACACAATCCAAGTGGCTTGGAATTTATAGAAAATAAAGGACAATGGGAAAAGAACATACTATTCAAAGCGGATATTGGTGGTGGGGCTATGTTTCTAGAAAAAAATAAATTGACATTTCATATTAGAGAAACAAGAAAAACACACGTAAAAGAGCCTGATCCCATAGACAAAATATACAAGTCTCACGCATTTAATATGACTTTTTTAAACACAAACCCCGATGTAAAAATAAAGTCTAGCGGAATTTTTTCAAATTATTATAATTATTTTATTGGAAATGACTCTAGCAAATGGCGCGGAGATTGTAAAGCTTTTAGCGAAATTTATTATTTAAATATTTACCCAAATATTGATTTAAAAATAACATCGTTTCAAGGTCGTCCCAAATATAGCTTTTTTCTAAAAAAAGGTGCCAAAATAAATGATATAAAAATAGCGTATAATGGCTTAGAATCCATAGAGAAAGATACGCTGGGTAATATAGTATCAAAAACTTCGCTTGGAAATAGTACGGATTTAAAACCATTGAGTTATATTATTTCAAAAGAGAATAGATTATCTATTCCATCACAATTCAAACTTGAAAACAATCAAGTCTCTTTTGAAGTAGACAATTATGAACTTAAAGAA
This sequence comes from Chitinophagales bacterium, assembly GCA_044368545.1. Classification (GTDB taxonomy): domain Bacteria; phylum Bacteroidota; class Bacteroidia; order Chitinophagales; family JADJOU01; genus CHPMRC01. Next base: position 5,116 of record JBIPPG010000034.1, read on the forward strand.
AATGAAGTATTAGAAATTGACCCTGAGATAATTTTTAGCACCTATAGTGGTTCTACTGCAGATAATTTTGGAGCTACAGCTACTTACGATTTTTTCGGAAATTTATATGGATCCGGATTGGTTTTTGGTATTGGCTATCCCACTACATTGGGTGCATATCAAAGCACATTTAATGGACAATCTGATATTGCCATCACTAAGTTTAATGCAACTGGATCTTCAAGAATTTACTCAACATATATAGGTGGTAGTAGCTATGATGTTCCTCACAGTTTAGTCGTAGATCAAAATAGTAGATTGATTTTGCTAGGCACTACAAGTTCTTCTAATTACCCAACTAGTTCAAATGCATACGATAATACATTTAATGGGGGTACTGGATTAAGTAATTTGGTTTTTTCTTTTTTAGGGGGACTTGGGATAGAATATCCAAATGGAGCCGATATCGTAGTCACCAAATTTAATGCAAGTGGGGGCGCATTAATTGGCTCTACCTTTTTTGGTGGTAGTGGGACAGATGGAGTAGGTACAGCCTCATCACTAATCATAAATTATGGCGATTGCCTTAGAGGCGAAGTATTGGTAGACACTTTAGACAATGTATATATTTCTACTGTTTCTAACTCCACAAATCTACCTTCTTTACCCAACTCATTATATAAAAATAATGCGGGTGGATTTGACGGTATTATAGTAAAATTCAACACCAACTTATCTAACATACTTGCTTTTAGCTATATGGGTGGTGCTGGAGACGATGCACTATACGATATGGCTTTTGATAAAAATAAAAATATTGTGGTAGCAGGAGGTACTAATTCTTTTAACTACCCAGCTACACCAGGTGCATTTGCTAGTTCAAATAGCGGAGGAGTTGACGGAATTATTAGTTCATTTGATAACAATCTATCATTTTTACGATTTTCGGGTTATTATGGTACTACCGCTTATGATCAAATCTATTTTGTAGAGCTCAACAACAACGACGAAATTCATGTTTTTGGACAAACGGATATAAATTCGGGCAGCTTTTATACTTCAAATGCTCTTTATGGTCAGGCCAATAGTGGTCAGTTTATTTCTATTTTCAATCCATCTTTTACAACTCGGATTCGATCTACTATGTTTGGAGATAATGATCGATTTCCCGATATTTCGCCTACTGCCTTTTTAGTAGATTATTGTGACAAAATCTTCATTACGGGCTGGGGGAGTAATCTAAGTGGATTCAATACATACCAACTATCTGTAGCGGGTCTTCCAGTTACAGCTAATGCTTATCAATCATCAACATTAGGAAATGGTTTCTATATGATGATCTTAGAAGGTGATTTAAGCCAAATCTATTATGGTTCCTTTTTTGGGGGTACTGCTGCATTGTCAGATGAACATGTAGATGGAGGTACGAGCCGTTTTGACAAAAACGGAATTGTATATCATGCTGTATGTGCAGGCTGTGGCGGGCAGAACAATTTTCCGATATATCCAAGCGCCAGTGCTGTAGTAGCAGGAACGAATCCCAGTCCAAATTGTAATCTCGGTGTTTTAAAATTTGATTTTGGATTACCCGTTCAAGCCAATTTCTCTTCTTCTACAAACTGTGCTCCGGGTAGTATTCAGTTTACCGATTTAAGTCATTTGGTAGGTACCAATGTAACGTATCAATGGGATTTTGGAAATGGCAATACGTCTACTTTTAAAAATCCAAGCGCATTTTATACTACACCTGGAATTTATAATGTTCGTTTAATTGTTACAGATCCATTGTCTTGTAACATTACCGATACAATTATCAAACCTGTTTTGGTTCTTGGCTATTCTTCTACCAATTTGCCTGACAAAACGGTATGTCTTGGAAATTCTGTAAGAATAGGGTTCCAGGGTGTTACAGACCCTTCCATTACTATCAATTGGACTCCTTCTAATACGTTGGACGACCCTAGCATTTTATCTCCTTATGCTACACCTACCACAACTACCACTTATAAAGCAATTGTAATAAAAGGGAGCTGTATAGATACGTTTTTTCAAAAAGTAATAGTAGAAGCGCCACAAAACCTTACTATTTCGGGGCCAAATCCAGTGTGTATTGGAACTGAAAATTTATACACCGTCAATAAATTTGATTCGGGCTCCTATGTGTGGACTCCTTCTAATTTGGTCACATATTCAAATAGAGATACCGCTAAGTTTTTTATACAAAATGCTACCACTATATTAGTCACCTATACTTCCAAAGCGGGATGTATCACTATAAAATCGCTACCTATTACCACCGTAGTTGCTGTTGTAAAACTAACAGGAGATTCGATTGCTTGTAAGAATGAAACTTTGACCTATAATGCGACTTGTAATGTTTCGGGCGGTAGTTATACTTTTACACCTACTAGCATTATTGTAAGCAACAATGCAAACTCCGCAAATATCAAAGTTGACACGAGTAGATTTGTTTATGTAGATTATGTAAATGGGGCTTGTTTTTCGAGAGATTCCTTAAAAATTTCACTTTTAAATGATGCGCTTAACTGGAGTGTAGATTCTATTATTTGTAAAAATACTTCGTTGATAGCTACAGCAGACAAATCACCTGCTTATTCAATTACGTGGGCGCCTACTTCCATACTCTTGAATGGTCAAGGAAATTCACCTGCTACCTTCAATTTGAACAATATTTCTCAAAAAATTTTTATAGAAGCTACGCACAATACACGAAACACTTGTAAATTTAAGGATTCTGCCTTGATAAAATTTCTTGAAGATGAACTAAAACTAACCGCAGACGATACAAGATGCAAAGATAGCGGTGTGGTAATTACAGCTACAAAATTAACGAATGTAAGTTATCTTTGGACTCCAGCGTCATTATTAATTAGTCAAAATAATAATATCGCCAATTTTAGAACTACAAATAGTCAATACTATAAGGTTAAAGCTACGGATAATTCGGGGTGTTCATTTTCTGATTCTATATTCATAACGATTATTGATGATTTGGTCAATGCTTCCGCCACAACAGATTCGGTATGTAAAAATACTACCGTAGACTTGAATATCACACAACTACAAGGTGCTACTTACCAATGGTTTCCAGCGATAGACATTACACAAGGAGCAAATAGTACTTTGGCTAAAGCAATAATTAAACAATCCCAATGGTTCTTTGTATTAGTAGCCGATACCAATGGCTGTTTTATCAAAGATAGTGTTTTTGTAAAAATTAAAGATTCTACAAATTATATCAAAGCATTATTCAAAAACAATATTGTATGCCTTGGAGATTCTCTTATTTTTATAAATCATTCTAAGAATACAACTTCAAAAACTAGCTATTTTTGGGATTTTGGTTCGGGAGTAACAACTACTTTAAAAGATCCTAAGAATTTATTCTTGACCTCGGGGCCACATAATGTGACTCTTATCGCATCGGATACTTCCAAATGTAATAAAGCCGATACTTTTAAAAACAATGCTTATGTAATGGCAAATGAAAGTGATACGCTGCCAACTCAAAAAATTTGTATCAGCGATTCGGTAATTATAGGCATAAACAATTTGGTGGATTCAATAGCTACTATACTATGGAATCCAGGAGGAATGACTACTTTCAATCCTAAGGTAAAAGTATCTCAAAACACTACTTTTATAGGATTAATGTCAAAAAACAGTTGTACCGATACCTTTTTCCAATCTGTGTTAGTAGACACTATCAGGCCCATCAAGATTTTTGGAGAAAAAGATGCTTGCTTGTTTATGAATAGAAATTTCACAAGCACAAAGTATGATTCGGGACAATATCAGTGGCTTCCCGAAAATTCACTTACCAAACTCAAAAGAGATAGTGCTACTTTTTATCTTTCAACTTCGCCATTTAAAATCAATCTAAATTATATCAGCGAGTTTGGATGTGTTTCCAAGGATTCAATTCAGGTAAATTTTATTACGCCTTCGCTAGAATTAACAGGCGATTCGATAGCGTGTAAAGAAGATAAACTCTTATACAAAGGGGTATTTAAACCAAAAGATGGTATTCTATCTTGGGAACCCAATTCGTGGGTCATTTCAAAAAATGACAGTTCGGCAATTATTAAAATTGATACGTCTACAAATATAATTGGAAACTATTTTATCAATTTGCGTTGTAAAGCATCCGACACCATTCCTCTACAATTACTTAAAGACAAAGTCAATTGGACAGTAGATAGCTTTGTATGCTACAGTACCAATATTATTGCTACAGCCAATACGTCTCCTTTATGGTCTCTTAATTGGCAACCCGTTGTAAATCTAATTAGTGGTCAAAACAACTCACCCGCTATTTTCAATTTCAACAAAATAGATAATTTTGTGCGAATTAATGCAACATTAGTATCCAGACCTACTTGTTTTTTTGAGGATTCTACAAAAGTGAGGTATATAGAAAATTACTTAAAGTTAATGGCTGATCAAACTCGCTGTAAGGATAGCGGTGTTACAATTTTTGCACCTTTTATTACCAATGCTACTTATAATTGGTCGCCACAAAATATGATTATATCACAACAAGATTCTCAAGTTACCTTTATTACAGATAAATCGCGTTTCTATTATCTTGAGGTAGTTGACAATTCCGGATGTTCGGTTAAGGATTCCATTTTTGTAACCGTTATCAATGATTTGATGAAAGTAAAAGCCGATTCAATTATTTGTATCAATGATACTGTTTCAATAAATGCTACTCCTATGGTAGGTGCCGTATATACTTGGACGCCATCGCCTTTAATTGTAAATGGAACAGGCGCTACAGCCATAGCAAAATTACAAACAGGATCCACGATTTATGTTCAAGTAGTCGATACCAATAACTGTCAGCTCTTCGATTCTGTTTTCGTCAATGTATTAGACAAAAATACCTTTTTTATCAAAACTACCGACACGTTGAATTGTAGATTTGATAGTATTGAAATTGAAACAAGTTATCTTCCCAATATTCAATATAATTGGACACCCTCGGCACCCATTACAAGTGGTATTGGAACAGGCAAAATCAAAGGATTTATCAATGCAAATACGTTGTTTATCGTTACTGCTTCTTTAGCTAGAGGATGTAGCATTTCGGATAGTTTATTCATCAAAAAAGATTCTAATTTTGTAAAACTTACCGCAAATCCTGTGGTATGCCGATTGGATACTTTTACCATAAAAGCTACACCCAACCCTAATTATAGATACACTTGGAATCCACCTAACTGGGTCGAAAACAGAGATTCAATTGTAAAATATGTAATGCTGGACAAATTCCAATACCGATGCGATATAACTGTAGCACCCGCCAATAAATGTAAGTATTTTGATACCATTACCGTAGATTACAGTCGATTGCTAGAAGATTTGGAAGCTACAGCTACGCCTGCTCGAATTGAATATGGCGATTCTTCAAGATTGCTTGCAAAAACACAAAATGGGGTTGACTATCTTTGGTCACCAAAAGAAACGTTGGATAAATATCTAATTCCAAGTCCTTGGGCAAAACCAAAAGTATCTACATCTTATGAAGTGATAGTAAAAGACCGATATGGTTGTAGAAAATCAGATACAGCCGAAGTAGAAGTGTATTATGAAATTTGCGACGACCCCGAAGTATATGTACCCAATGCATTTACACCCAATAATGATGGGAAAAATGACGCACTCTATGTACGTGGCGATAATATTGTAAAATTATATTTTGCGGTATATGACCGATGGGGACAGCTAATTTTTGAAACCAATACACAAAAAAAAGGTTGGGATGGCACCTATAAAGGTACCGTGCTAGAACCATCGGTATACGCATATTACTTAGATGTAATCTGTATTGGTGGTGCCCAATTAAAAAAATCGGGTAACATTACGCTATTAAAATAATTAAGCATGAAATTCAAAAAACGCTTTTTTATATTAATTTTAATGTTGAATATTTTCAATATAAATATGATAATCTCACAAGATTTACATTTTTCACAATTTAATAGAACGCCTTTATTCTTAAACCCTGCGCTATCAGGTGCTTTTGAAGGACAAATTCGTGTAATGGCCAATTTTAGAAATCAATGGCAGGCTATTCCTGTACCCTATAATTCTTTGAGCGTAAGTGCCGATTATAACCTCACATTTGAAACCTCACGCGACCGAATAGGTTTTGGAGTACAGTTAATTACCGATAGGGCTGGTGATGGAAAATTCACTACGACGATGGCATCTTTTAGCCCTGCTTATCATTATACTTTTGGAAGTCGTAATCCCACTTCACTGAGTATTGGGGCTCAAGTAAATTATACACAGCGAAGCTATGACCCCAATCAACTTCGATTTGACAATCAATTCAACGGCGACTATTTTGACCCGAATATTCCTATCAATGAACAATTTGATCGAACACAATTGAGTTTTTTTGATTTTGGAATAGGATTCAATTACAATCAAATTTTTAGAGAAGACCAAATTTTCAATTTTGGAATTTCAATTCAGCATCTAAACCAAACCAATCAAAATTTCCTAAATAAATCCTCAAATGCATTGCTTCAACGAAAATTCAATGTGTATGCAAGCTCCGATTTTGTTGTATGGAAAAATATAGCCTTGATGCCACTTGGATTTTATCAATGGCAAGATGACAAATACGAATGGGTGATGGGTCTAGGTGTAAAAATAGATTTAACCAAAGGAATGGAAGACGACAAGTCCAGTATTACTTTTGGGCTGAGCAATAGAATTGAGGATGCTTGGATACCTTGGTTTCATTATGAAAAAAATGTTTTTACCGCACAGTTAAGTTATGATTTTAATTCTTCTCCTTTAAGAATTGCATCTTCTAGTTATGGCGGACTGGAATTATCATTAGGCTATTTATTTAAGTCAAAAAATCAACCTATAAAAGGCGAACCCAATTTTTGTCCTTATATTTGGTATTAACATTATTATGTAAAATATGATCGCAAATACACCTTCCCCACCTTATTACGCCGTAATTTTCACATCACTTCGCACAGATATAGAGTACGAAGAATATAAAATAATGGCAAACGAAATGGAACAAGCCGTAAAATCTGCCAATGGATTTTTGGGTATGGAATCGGCGAGAGATACTCTTGGAATTACCGTTTCGTATTGGAAAGATTTGGAAAGTATCAGAGCTTGGAAAATGCATCAAGCCCACGTAGAAGCACAACAACTTGGGAAATCCAAATGGTATAGCGCCTATAAAACACGAATATGTAAGGTAGAAAGGGATTATGAAATGTAAAAAACACCCCCCTTACAACCGACTCAATATCGTTTCAATAGCCTTTTTTACTGCATTTTGTGGATTTTCGGAAAATTTGCCTAAGGCTCTATTGGCAATAATTACATTCACCGAAAGTGCATGATGCCCCAGCAAATTGGATAAACCATAAATGCCCGATGTTTCCATTTCAAAATTGGTAATTTTTCCCAAAGAAGATTGAAATTTTGACATTTTATCATTATAATTTTCTACTTTCGGTACAGCACGAACTTGACGTCCTTGTGGCGCATAAAATCCCGTATTGGTGAGTGTAACTCCTCTTACAAATTCGGGGAATAAATCCAACAATTCTTGCGAAGCCTCCGCGGTGTATGGCTCAATAACGGCAATAGATTCTTGTTTCAAAAAAGCTTCAAAATCTTGTTTCAACTGCTTTTCTTTTGATGAAGGACTCGTCTGATAAAAGTGCATCAAACCTTCCATTCCTATGGCATACTGGCTCAAAACAATACTATCGAGAGGAATATCGGCGTGCAAAGCCCCCGAAGTTCCAATTCTAATAATTTTAAGTGATTTGAGTTCCTTTTTGACTTCTCTTTTTTCCAAATCGACATTGACCAACGCATCCAATTCATTAATCACAATATCGATATTATCGGTACCTATTCCCGTTGAAATTACGGTAATTCGCTTGCCTTTCATCGTGCCTGTATGGGTTAGAAATTCTCGTTTTTGTTTTTTGACTTCGATCGTATCAAAATAACAGGATATATCCCCTACTCTATCAGGGTCGCCCACAAAAATAATGGTTTCAGCAATATCTTGTGGCAATAAATTTAAGTGATATACACTATGATCGGGGTTCAAAATCAATTCGGAAGCAGGTA
>JBIPPG010000212.1:0-4819 GCA_044368545.1 Chitinophagales bacterium
ACCTTGCTTCCAATACCTTGATTCCATAGATTCATTTGTCTGTAATATTGCAGCGAATCATTTGTAAATTTATCTGCAGCTTGATTTACCAGCAATTGTACTTCTCTAATTTTGTTTTGATTGGCATTTACATTGGCATTTTCTGCCATCAACTCGGCATTTTTGGCATTGAAAAAACCGCTGGAATTTTCTATCTCAAACAATACCTGTCCTTGTGACACGGGGCTTCCTTCTGCTACAAATTGCTTCTTGAGGACACCTGATATTTCCGAAAACACTTGATATTGTCCTTGGCTCAAGACTTTTCCCGAAGCATAAACACTTTCTGTAATGTCTTGACGTTCAGGCAAAATTTCATTTTTCTTATCCTTGCAAGACATTTGAAAAAATAAAAAAACCGCTGTAAATAGGAAGTAACGCATAGTTGGTATTATGAATACAAAGTTACGAAAAATTCAATTGTAAGTGATGATATAAAATTAATGTTAAAATTAGTTTGGTAAACTAAAATATTTTTTGAAATAGATAAATTATAATATTTTTGCATTGATATGAATATATAAATTGATTTTAAACTTAATACAATAATGAATTCAAAACAGAGAGCTTTATTTTATGGAATTGCATTTATGATTTCACTTAGACTTTTTTTTGTAACATATGATTACATTAAAACGAATGGACAAACTGATAATATATATTATCAAGCAGAAAAACCAAGTCAAAGCTATAGACTTTACAAAAAAAAGTTTGATTGGAAAGAAGAACTAATTTATGATTTTTCAATGTTAGGACTATTCTCAATAATGTTAACTGTAGTTTTTATGCCAAATATTTTGAGTACTTTGGCAGACAAAAGAAACAAAAAAAAGACAAACTATAATGAATGCTCATTAATTTTTCAAAATAAAATAGAAAAATTTAATCAATTTCATTCAACTTATGACGAAACAAATCTCAACACAGCACTTTCCCCACAATTTAAAAATCAATATATATCATTATTGAACGGATGGGCTCAAAAAAATATGAAGAAAAAGATAGAAGTAGAAAAATACAAACCAATTGACATTATTGAAATAAAAGAAAATGAAGCAACTGTAATTAGTTTTCAAAACCGAAAAGAATATTTAGAATTTAATGGAAATCCATTAAAAAATCAAGAAACTGAAACAATTTGGCAACACTTGATGTATGTATTCCAAAAAATTGAAAACGATTGGAAAATAATTGGTTTTAAAAGTAAACCAGCAGATAACGAAATATTAAAATTTATTTTTAAATAAATTTTAAAGCAACATTTAGATTATTATTATTTTAACTTTGGAAAAACTCTTTTTCAATCCACAAACATTTCTTTAATAATGCGTTTAATTTTATTTAAAAACACTAAAAATTCAAAAAATTTGAAGTATATTTGTGTTTTCAAAATCAATTTTCAATATTTTATTGATTAAAATGAACTATAAAATAATAAAAGATGAATTACAACATATCATTTCAGGAACGAGCGGCTTTAGCTATGATGCTTCTATCCAAGCAATTACCAGTTTCCTTAGAACAAGCGAAAAAACAAGCCAAACAATTAAAGGAAAACACCAAAACAAAGAAAAAGAAACAGCGAATCAAATAGACTTTGCAAACACAAATGGTATTTGGTATAACGATATTAATCCCATCAACTATATCTCGGAAGGTGCCGAACAGAAAGTCTTTATGAAAGATCCCCAAACAGTCGTTAAACTAAATGATGCAATCTATTATGCTTCTTGGGAGGATTATTTTCACAATTTGTTGTTACACAATTATTTTTTTGCTGACACAGCATATCGTTTTTTAGGATTTTATCTTCAGAATAATATTTTATATACTGCCGTAGCTCAGAATTATGTTTATTCCGATTCTCAAACAACATTAGAGCATGTTCGTATTTTCTTAGAATCAAATGGGTTTATCAATAAAAAAAACCATGACTATTATCACCCAGAGCTTGGAATAATTTTAGAAGACCTTCACGATGAAAATGTTTTAACCAATAAGAGTGTTTTATATTTTATTGATACTGTATTTTTTATAAAGTTTGAGGTATTTTGGAGTTAATTTAAAAAATCATATATTAATAGATTTAACTCTTTTTCAATCCACAAACATTTCTTTAATAACACGCTTTACTTTTTTTACTTCTTTTTCGGATAACGTACCCAAAATTTTAACAATTCTAGTTCGGTCTATAGTTCTAATTTGGTCTAAAACAATCCATCCTTGCATACCATTGTGCAAGACTCCTACTCGAGTAGGATAAGACTTTGATGTTGTGGTCATTGGTGCAAGTATAATGGTCTTCAAGTGTTTGTTCATTTCATTTGGGCTAATCACTACACACGGCCTTGTCTTTTTCATTTCATTTCCCACGGTAGGGTCTAGATTTACAAGTACAATCTCGTACTGATTTATTTGTTCCATTCCTCAAAATTTTCATCCTCAAATATGTCATCTATTAAGAGATGGTCATCGCCATTTGTATGCATAGCTTCAAATGCTTTTTCCCAATTCTTTCTTGGCTCTTCAATTGCTTTCAAAACAATGTACCCATTTTCAAGAATCAATTCAATTCTATCATGAATATCGTATTTTTCCAAAATCGTTTTTGATAGTCGTATTCCTTTAGAATTCCCTATGTTTATTACTGATAGTTCCATAAGCATGTTATTATGTAATTACAAAGTTATTATATTTATTCTAAAAGAAAAGATTTTTTTATATTTTTCTAATTTCAAATTACAATAAAACCATCAAAACATACTAATTATACAAACAATAATACGAATTGTATAACAAATTAAATATCATCTGGTTATACCTTTGCACTGTTGTAAAAATTCATTTATAACATAAATTTAAGTCTAATGAAAAATCCTAAAAAAATCATTGCAATTTCCTTTTTGGTTATTGGTACAATGCTAACAAGTTGCTTCAGTACAGAAGAAAAGAAAGATAAAGAGATTGAAAATATTTCAGAAATTAATGAAGATTACAAAAATGAAATAAAAGAATACAAAATCCATGTAGCCGAACAAATAGCTACTAATGAAAAAAGTATTGCTACATTTAAATCTAGAATTGCTCAACAAAAAAAAGAGGCAAAAAATGATTATGAGAAAAAAATCAATGATTTGAATAATAAAAATACCGACTTAAAAAAGAAATTGGAAGATTTCAATGCGGAAAACAAAGAAAGTTGGGAATCTTTCAAAGTTGAATTTGGCAAAGATATGGACGAGTTGGGAAAAGCATTTCATGACTTCACCGTAAATAGCAAAAAATGAGTTTGGAAAATAACGGGGGCGGTTCTATCCTATACATAGTAGCTGTTGGATTGATAATACTGTGGGCTGTTGGCTTTTTGGGTTATCATGTGGGTTATATAATTCATGTCCTTCTCGTGCTAGCTATTATTGCTATTTTGCTTAGAATTATTCGAGGCTAACTTTAATTAATATTTACATAAAATCTTTATCATGAAAAATATTCACTTTTTTATTATCACTCTAATTGGTTTAATATCCAATACATTACACGCACAAAATGACAATAACAAAATACTCAGCTTTGGTGCAAAAGCAGGTGTCAATTACTCCAATGTTTGGGATTCTGAGAGTCAAGAATTTGAAGCTAATGGCAGAATTGGATTTGTTGGAGGAGTTTTTGTAGGCATTTCGTTAAATAAATATATAGGACTTCAACCCGAAATTTTATTTTCTCAAAAAGGATTTAAAGGCTCAGGAACTTTGTTAGGCACTTCGTATTCATTTAGCCGAACTACAAACTACATCGATATTCCATTACAATTACAAGTGAAACCCACCGAATTTCTTACAGTTGTAGTTGGTCCTCAATTCTCTTTTTTACTTTCTCAAAACGATAATTATACTTTTGGTGGCAATAGTGTAGACCAATCTCAAGAATTTAAAAATGAAAATTTACGTAGAAATATTCTTGGATTCGTAGGAGGAGGTGATGTTTATTACCAGAATTTTGTGTTTTCGGCGCGTGCTGGTTTTGATTTTCAAGCCAATAAAGGCGATGGCACCTCTTCTACCCCCAGATACAAAAATCAATGGCTGCAATTAACCGTTGGCTTTAGAATATAATCAATAAAATAGGCATTTCAATTTCTTCAAGAAATTGAAATGCTTTTTCTTAACCATCACTCAAAATTAAAATCATGATAAAATTCATACTATTCACATTTATTGCGTTTTTCTGTGGATGCGCTACGTTTGTAAAATTCCCGGTTTCTAATATTACGCCAGCGGCAGATATTTCGGCAAAGAAAAAAATTAATAGTCAAAAAAATTATACTTTAGAAATAATAGCTAACAATTTAGCCAGTGCCAATAGACTCAACCCAGCTGGAAATAATTATTCCGTATGGATCGTTACAAAAGAACATAGCATAAAAAATGTAGGTCAATTAAATGTAACTAACGCGAAAAAAACCATTTTTAAAACTATTACCGCTTTTGATTTTAGTGAAATATTTATAACCGTAGAGAATCAAGGAGATTTAAATGCTCCTTCGGGAATAGAAATCACCAGAACAAAAATATAAGTCACTCAAAAAAAACTAGCTTGGTCTTGAAGATATCCTTTTCTAGACCATTTTTTATACACCAAACTGCCTCAAATGATGATCCAAATGCTTGAACATCATATTATTCCACTCCGTAGCAGTCAATTTTCCAAAAGAATGAGATTCCAATCCTTCAAAATGAGAAGCTCCCAATGTTTGAGTTTTTTGAATAAAAGCAACTAAACG
>JBIPPG010000213.1:0-4812 GCA_044368545.1 Chitinophagales bacterium
ATTTTTCAAAAAACTAAAAAAAGGAAGTTCGGGTTCAACCTCCTCTTTGTGCGCATCAAAAATTTGATTTATTTTTGTAATCTCAGTTTCTAAATGCTTACAAATTTCAATCCTAGCTTGCGCTTTTAAATCAAAAAAAGAATGGCGTTCCGATGCTTTATTATACGTTTTTTTCAGGCTTTCGTGTATCATTTTTTTGTCTTCTTTGGCATCGTAAATTAGCCAACAAAGCGAACTCAATTTATTAGATTTCAAACGATTGTAAATCACTTGCCCCGCTTGTTTTTTATCTGATACAAAAAGTACTTTTTTACCTTGAGCCACTTTTGTAGCTATGATATTTGCGATAGTTTGTGACTTACCGGTTCCTGGAGGGCCTTTTATTACAAGGGAGTTACCCGTATTTATATGTAAAAGTGCATCTGTTTGGCTTGCATCAAATGGTAATATCGGGAAAATCGTAGTGGCATCAAAAGTTGTAGGAATATGATTGGTAGGACTTTTTGTTTTAAAAATAGAAAAAACCTCTTTGGATTGTATCAATTTTTGGTAATCTTCAACCATCCAAATATTTCTATAATTGAAATTACCCAAATATGAAGTCATAAATAAATCAAAATCATTTATTTGCACAACTCTTTCAAACCATTTTTGAATTTCGCAGAAAATTTGAGCATTTGATTTATTTTCAACAGAAATAGACTCAGGTATTTGTAAATTCAATTTATTTTTAAGAAAAAAACGCAATACAGGATTTATATGCCACGTAGTGCTAGAAACCTGAAAATCAATATTTTTTGAGTTTTGGTTCAACGTAAAAGAAATTGGCACTAAAAAAAGAGGCGCAAGAATCGTATTGTTTTCTTTTTTATCCTTTGTATCAAAAGAAATAAACCCAAAAGCCATCTTCAAGGAATGATACCCATATTCTTGTACGATTTTTTGTTCTTCGCGCATTAACTGAACACACTGGGCAAAAAGGATTGATTGAAAATCATCTAATTCAGATTTTAGGCTGATTTTTAAGGATTCTTGCCAAGTAAAATCTTGTTCTTTTGGGATAAAATCGGTGACATTTACATATTTTGCCAAAGGTTTGAAAAAAAGTAAGCGATTTCGCCTACTAAAATCGAATAGTTTTTCTTTAAAATAAGTAAGATGTGATTGATTTATAGGAATCAAAATGTAAATATTGATTATTTTGTAAAAATAAGAAAATATATTTTAATTATCCGTTTATAGATAAATCGCAAACATTTTTGTTCAGTTTGTGTTTTTGGTGTCTTCTTCGTGTCTTTTGTGTATAGCTATGTCACAGGGATTCTTTTGATAAAATACATTTCTTTAGCGTTTTTATAACCCCGATAGAAGCGAATATCCTCTGTAGCGAAGCGTGCCGTTCAAACATCCGTATTTTTCAAACTTCGTTTTCAAAAACGGTTGCAATGACGGCATTTTCAAGAAGAGATAGTAGCGTATAGCTCCGATTCTCGGAATTTGCAACGGGAAATAGCTCCAATATTTATGACTCAATTTCCGTAAAGTAGGCATTTTCAAGAAGAGATAGTAGCGTATAGCTCCGCAAAACGGGATTTGCAATGGGAAAAATTTTCAAAAAGTATGGCTTAAAAATGTGTATTTCGATTTTTTTACTGCATCCATTTTATATTTTTAGCTCACATTCTCAATATTATTTGTAATTTTGGGGCTTACTAATTTTCAAATAAATCATGAGTAATCTTTCTTATTTAGGACTAAATAACCCCTCAAAATTGCATTGGAATTTAAGCGCTGAAGAGTTGTCAAAAATTACAGTGGACACCAATCAAGGAACAACAAACGATACAGGCGCGCTGGTAGTAATGACTGGTGAATTTACGGGCCGTTCGCCAAAAGATAAATTTATAGTAAAAGACGCTATCACTGAGAATCATGTAGACTGGGCAAATGCCAACTTTAATATTCCTTTTGATGCCGATAAATTTGACAAATTATATGACAAAGTTATCAATTATTTGGAAGGAAAAGAGGTTTATAGCCGCGATTGTATTGCTTGTGCTGCAGAAGAACATAAATTGAATGTACGTGTAGTTACGGAATTACCTTGGAGCAATTTATTTGCCTATAATATGTTTATCCGTCCTACAGAAGCCGAAACACAAGATTTTAATCCAACTTGGCACGTTGTTTGTGCGCCAGGTTTCAAGGCTGATCCTGCGGTAGATGGAACGCGTCAACACAACTTTGCTATTTTGAATTTCACCAAAAAAATAGCTTTGATAGGTGGAACGGGTTATACAGGAGAGATTAAAAAAGGTATTTTCACGGTATTGAACTTTGAATTGCCTGTAAATAAAAGAATATTCCCAATGCACTGCTCTGCTAATATAGGCGAAGGCGGCGACACGGCACTTTTCTTTGGACTTTCGGGTACAGGAAAAACCACGTTGTCTGCCGATCCAAACAGAGGTTTGATAGGAGATGACGAACACGGATGGACCGATACAGGTGTTTTCAACTTTGAAGGTGGATGCTATGCAAAATGTATTGATTTGACCGAAGAAAAAGAACCCGATATTTATAGAGCCATTAAACCAGGTGCTATTTTGGAGAATATCGCTTTTGTAGAAGGAACGAATAAAGTGGACTTTACTAGTGCTAAAATTACAGAAAACACACGTGTTTCCTACCCTATTGATTATATTTCTAACGCAGTAGAACCTTCTGTAGGTGGTATTCCAAAAAATGTATTTTTCTTGGCGTATGATGCGTATGGTGTTTTGCCTCCAATCTCAAAATTATCTATGGAGCAAGCGATGTACTATTTTATGAGCGGATTTACAGCTAAAGTAGCTGGAACTGAAGCAGGAGTAACAGAGCCTCAATTGACTTTTTCAGCTTGTTTTGGAGCGCCATTTTTGCCTTTGCATCCTAGCAAATATGCCGAATTATTGGGTAAAAAATTACAAGATAGCGGAGCAAATGTATGGATGATCAACACTGGAATGACAGGTGGCGTATACGGTGTAGGAAGCAGAATGAAATTGCCATATACTCGTACGATGATTACAGAAGCGTTGAATGGTGGATTGAATCAAGTAGAATTTTACCAACACCCAATTTTTGGAATCGAGATTCCAAAAACTTGTAATGGTGTTCCTTCTGAAATATTAGATCCTAGAGAAGCGTGGGCAGATAAAAATGCTTATGATGCCAAAGCACTTGAATTGGCAGCGGCTTTCAATAAAAATTTCCAAAAATTTGCGGCAGAAACGTCTCAAGAAATCTTGAACGCTGCACCTAAAATGACATTGGGAAATAACTAAGAAATAAAAAAATCATTTTATAAGTAAGCCTCTCTTTTGAGAGGCTTTTTTTGTGGGATAGTTACATTATACCTTTATATTTTTTAATACTAAAATCTAACAATTCTCCACTCCGACATAGTTTGTCATTCTGCGCATATATCTTTGTCCAAAAATAAGAAATATGCCTTCAAAAGATGAATTTGATCAAGTAATGCAATGCGTAAAATCTTCAATCATAGGAAGAGATAGAAAAGAAAGATACCATACTTTTCAATGTACGCCATTGGAGCAGTATATGACAAAAATGGAAATGGAACTATTGCTTCTCAGTCTATTTCCCGCAGGTAAAATTGCCGCCAAAAACACGCCACCAAAAGAAAAGCACGCAATGCGAACTATAGACTTCATTTTTAGTGGAGAAGAAATCATTTTTAACGCTACATTTATGTACAAAGATGAATTTCTCCAAATCCCTTTGATAAAAAAAGTGCAGGATTCTTGGGAAATATATCATACAAAGCATCATTTTTGCGAACAAGATTTTGAAATAGTAGCTAGTACATTGGGAAAGCATCGTATCAAAAACGTTTATACCATTTTGCTCAATCCCAATTATATTCGTCGGGGAAACTTAGACCTAGAATCCTTGTTCTTTTTCAAAGACGAAAACACACCATTGAACGATAGCGAAACAAATACAAAAAGAGTACAAAAAAAATGGGAATTATCTTTGAACAAGGCTATTGCGCTGGATATCAATACATTTGCGACTCGTATTCCGCTATACGATTCCTCGCGCCCTTATCAAATGATTCCTTTTCAATTTACTGCCGTTAACTGCACAGGCAATAATTGCAAGCCAAAAGCATTTTCATATATTGGGGATGGCACAAATGATCCTAGAGAAGCATTAATCCAAAAATTGATTCAAGTATGTGAAGCGAAGCTTCCCATTATCGTTTTTTCGTTAGATATAGAAATGAAAATAATAGAAGAGTTAGCCCGAGATTTCCCTATACACAAAACCGAACTACTTGATATTCAAAACAGAATGATAGCAATTGAAGAAATTATCAAAACCCATATTATGAATACAACCGTGGCCAATACGGCTTTTAACGGCAATAACCCTAAGTATATCCCTGAATCTACTTTTGAAGAAATGCCCGAAAACAATAATTTATCAATTCAAGATACCTATAAACTCCTCAAATACACGCAAGCACCTGCAAAAAGAGACGCTTTAATCTCTAAAACACAAGACTATTGTAGTCATAACACTTTGGGATTGTTTCAAATATACAATTTTGCTATTGAAAATAAAAAACTATTTGCTATATGAAGCCTTGGAAATTGATATGCTCTAAATTATTTCAAAAAAATAAAAAGTTAGTCCCTAAAGAAGAGCAAGAGGACGATGCTATTGCTTATAAGAACCCAAAAAATATTGACCTCACGCGTCCTAGAATATATCAAATAGACGATAACCAAATTCGATGTTTTT
>JBIPPG010000214.1:0-4797 GCA_044368545.1 Chitinophagales bacterium
AATTACAATACTATTCTAAAAACAGGTATTATAAATAAATTAAAAACAACACTACAGTTCATATTAATATTATTAGGATATTCTTTAATTACATACAATTACAATTTTGAATTTTTAATACAATTAGTTACCCTATGTACAATAACAATTAGTCTTTTTCCAATTATAAAAATAATCTTATATGAATATAAAAAAATGGATAGGTAGTTCATTTTATAGTGCGTATTTAATCCCATTTTCTCCTGGTACTTCGAGCTCAATAATTACTTATATAGTAATTTGGCTATTAAAAGACTTTATTTCATTTAATACATTAATTACACTTATTACAATAAGTATAATTTTAGGAATTTATTCTATAAAATTCTTTGAAGAAGATGATCCAAAAGATTTCACATTAGATGAAGTATTTGCAATTTTATTTATTTCTATTTTTACAATACAAAAATCAAAAATCTATTTACTAAGCTTTTTCCTTTTTCGATTTTTTGATATATTCAAGCCACTAGGAATAAAATATATTGAAAATATTACAAAAAAAAATCGTTTGTTTTCAATATATATAGACGATTTTATTGCTGCATTATATACCATTATAACCTTAAACTTATTAAATTATGCAAAAATTATTTAGATATTTAAAAATAAAATTTTGGTATTTATTGTTATTTTTTCTCCCTAATATAATTATATTTCTTTTTAATATAGCAGGATATGGAATTGAACTATACTATATACCATTCTTTGTATTAGAATTTTCTTTAATAACGCTTATTGTTTCATTATATCCTAATAAAAAAACAAGTTATTTTATTGGATTACTTTTTAGTATCATCATTATTCTAACCCTAATTGGCAGGCTATTTCTATTTGGACATCCATTTGTACTTCTGAAGAACTTAGCCTTTGTTTCTTTTATACCTTTCAAATGGTATCATATTTTTTTAGTAATCTATGTTTTTCTGATACCCTATTTTTTCAATATTATAATCTTCAAAAAATTAAAACCTTATAATCAAAAAACTAAATTTGTTATAGGAATTTCTATAATTATTTTTATGACATTTTTTGATTTAATAAATTCTTCTATTTTCACAAAAGGAGAATTTTTTAAATTATTAAGATATAATGTGCAAGGATGTTATACTTCAGAATATTTCTTCGTTAAAAACTACTCAATTGAAAGAAAAAAAACAATAAAATCTCTGGCATATACAATTATTAAACAAGATAGCTCACCTAAAATATTTTTAATAATAATAGAATCTTTACCTTTTTACAATTCTGTTCAAAATAAAATCCTATTAGAATTAACAACAAATAATTTGTCAAATAAATATACCGTAACATATGATAGTATTCCATTTTATGGACATACAACTACTGCTGAGATTAATGAACTTGTAAATGAAAATGAGGAATTTTACAATTACATTGACCCAAAAAAAAATTACAAAACAGCTTTGCCAAATATAAAGAAAAAGCAAGGATATAAAACATATGCAGCCCATTCATTTTACATTTCAATGTTTAGACGAGACCTCTGGTGGAAAAATTTAGGGTTTGACAATACTTATGGAAAGGAAAATATTCCTCATCGCTCTATTGATATAAACAAAGAGAACTCTTTTCAAGGACTAAACGATGAGATTACTTTTAATTACCTTGTTGAAAAATCAAAAAGAAATAAAAGTAAAGGATTTTATTATATGCTATCAGTTAATACACATTTCCCTTTTACTATAACAAATAAAAAAGAAGTTTTATATAAATACAAATCTATTATAAATAATTTACCATCTGAAAATCTAAAAATGTCATTTATTAGATTTTATCAACAAATTGATTATATATCAAAAACAATTGCAAAAGAAAAAATTGACTTGGTCATTATAAGAGGGGATCACAAGCCCCCCTTTCTAAATGAATCTGAAGCTAAATTAATTAATTTTAGACAAGTACCCGAAATTATTATAAGAAGAAATGATTAACATGTATTCTTTCATATAAGACTTCAATATATATGGTTCTATGCCTAAAAGTAAAAAGCTAAGTATATTATTTATAATAATTCATTTATAAAAAAAATAAACGCAACAAATACAAAATAAATAATTTACTTCAATTTAATGCAAAAACTTAAAAATTTAACATTTTATCTATCAGAATATGTATATTATTTTCTACCTCACTAATATTAATTATTGACTTTAATTTATCTACACTTCCTTTTAATTCAAAGATTTCGTTTTTTCTCACAAATTTTGGATTCACTTTAATATCAATGGTATGATTTGATAAAATTGATAATTTGTTTATTATACTTTCTATTGAATTCGTATTTCCTGAAGCTATATTTACTATTTCGGAAACAGCATTTGATTCAGCTAATTTTAGATATATATCACAAACCCAAGCTACATCATTAAACTCTCTTAATGTATTAATATTTCCAATTTCTAAAATTGAATTTTTTTCTCTAAAGTGTTTTACAATTTTAGGAACTATAAAATCTACGGAATGCCCCACTCCTGTATAATTAAAAGGCCTTGAAATAAGAATGGGTAGTTTATCAAAGTATGTTTTTGCCACAAACTCCATAGCCAATTTACTTATGCCATAATGATTATTCGGATTTGGAGACATAGTTTCCGCTAACACAAAAGAATCCTGATTTCCATAAACCGTAGCACTACTTGCAAGAATAACTTTTTGGACTTCAATCTTAGACTCAATAATTGCATCCAACAACGTTTGAGTTCCTATAGTATTAACCTTATAAAAATCCTCCTGATTTTGATGCCCAACAAAAGAAATTCCTGCCAAATGAAAAATGTGTGTAGGTTTCTGATTTTTCAAAAAGGCCACAATTTTATCTTTTTCTTCTAATTTGGCATGTAATGTAGACGCATTATTATTCAATCCTAGCCCACAAATTTCCCATTTCTGATCAAACAAATAATTAGCTAAATGAACTCCAGTAAACCCATTCAAGCCTGTTATAAATGCTTTCTTAGAAGGAATGCCCATGCTCATTACGTTTTAAATCGGCATCAACCATTAATTGACACAATTCTTTTAATGTCGTTTTCGGCTCCCAACCTAAGTTACTCTTCGCTTTTTCAGCACTCCCTATCAATAGCTCTACTTCTGCGGGTCTATAGAATTTAGGATTGATAAATACCACCTCTTTTCCAGTTGCAACATTATACCCTTTTTCTTGTTCTTCTTTTCCTTTCCATTCTATATCTACTCCAGTAGCTTTAAAAGCCATTTCTACAAATGTACGAACGGTCTGAGTTTGATTAGTAGCCAATACATACGTATCCGCTACAGGAGCTTGAAGCATTTTGTACATTCCTTCTACATATTCTTTAGCATATCCCCAGTCACGTTTTGCATCCAGATTTCCCAATTCCAATACATCGGTCATACCTAATGTAATCTTTGCTACTGTGTCGGTGATTTTTCTCGTTACAAATTCTCTTCCTCTCAAAGGAGATTCATGATTAAACAAAATACCACTTACTCCAAAAATATCATAAGATTCTCGGTAATTAATAGTAGCCCAATGTGCAAATAACTTAGCTACACCATAGGGACTTCTTGGATAAAAAGGAGTACTTTCTATTTGTGGTACTTCTTGAACTTTTCCAAACATTTCAGATGTAGATGCTTGATAGAATTTTATTTTTGGGTTTACGATTCTAATTGCCTCCAAAAGGTGAAGAGCGCCTATTCCTGTAGTTTGAGCCGTAGATAAGGGTTGTTCAAAAGAAACTCCCACAAAACTTTGAGCCGCAAGATTATAGATTTCATCTGGCTGAATATCAAACAACATACGAATGTTGCTAGACTGATCATTTAAATCATACTCTACCAAATGAAAATTTGGATGATTCTGAATACCTAAATATTCAATCCTCCAAAAATTCATAGAACTAGATCTACGGTAAGTGCCGTATACTGCATACCCTTCATTAAGAAGAAGTTCTGACAAATACGCACCATCTTGTCCCGTAATTCCTGTAATAATTGCTTTTTTCATTTTTTTCATCTTAATATTTATATTCATTTATTGATCAAAAAAATCAATAAATATAAGTGACAAAAGTAATAAAATACTTTTATATAGAAAGGAGTATATTTAAAAACATAACGAACACTTTCTAACATTATATGATTTATTAAAATAAATATCTCTAATTTTGTAGCAATATAAAAATACACTAAAGAATGGAAAAGAATCAATATTCCGAAGAAATTGACTTAAAACAACTATCAAAAAAAGTGATTCTCATCTCTAAGAATCGAAAAAAGATATTTACTACTATGCTAATGGTAATTATGGGACTTAGCTTGGCCTATTTTATTAAAGTAATGATAAAACCCAGCTATAAAAGTGAAGTTGTGCTTAAAAGTAAATATATTAGAAAAGATCAATTAGAAAACATAATAGCGAAGTATAATACTGCTATACAAGATGAAGACACTTCTATTACTAAAAATGTATATAATGTTCTTATGTTATGTAATATCGTAAAAATTGAGATCTCTGAAATCAAACCCGATATTACGAGTCCTGATAAAGATGATAAAACCAAATATTACAAACTGATTTCGTTTCATAGTGAAAAACCAAACACCCGTGAAATAGAAAAAATTGCAATAGTAATCAATCAAATAAAAGAAATTGCAAGTCAAGATAATGATATTATAGAAGGAAAAAAAAGAACAGAAAAAGCAATAGCTGAAATTGACTCTTTGGTAAATGTAGCTTTTGAGGCGGGAAATTCT
>JBIPPG010000215.1:0-4784 GCA_044368545.1 Chitinophagales bacterium
TATCGAATGATTAAGAGAAGATTGGGTTGTAGGAAGAAGGCTTAGATATAGCGTAACGATACTATCGCATCCCGAAATGGAGAGGAGTGTATCATAATAGATTCCCGTGGCTTTGAGATATTTGGTATTGAAAAATAGGCTATCGCCTTGGCAGATCGAACGATTGACTTGTGAGTTTTTGACTGGAAGTACGGTTAATTGTAGTGTTTCGATACTATCGCATCCTTTGGCATTGACAAAAGTGTCTTTATAATTACCTGAAAGAGTAAGCAATTGATTGTTGTAAAAATAAGATTGGTTGGAGCAAATGCTCTTCGTTTGGTTCGAAAATGTAGCACTACACGAAACGATGGCACAATTTACATAATCCTGCATAGCTGCCGAAGACGATTCATAACAAAGGCTGGAATAGCTTCCTACGTTTTCTGCGTTTATCTGAGTGCTGCTAAGACCTGCTATGCCTAGATAATACTTGTATAAATCGGAGCGAAGTGCGACTTTGATCGTATATGCTGCTGTAGACGTGCTTCGACATTCTAGCCCGCCATTGATGATATTATTGGTATGGGCAAATCCCATTTTGTACATTTTGCTAGCGGTATAATCGCCCGTAGCGGGCATCCATAAGTCGTGCATAACTTGGTGGCAAGAGGGCTTGGGGCATTGAGGCATCATCCAAAACCAAATAGCTGATTTGAACGCCAATATACCGTTTTTTTGAATCGTGTCGGGATTGTTGAGCAGTATATTTTTATCATTGAACAAAAATTTGCTAAGTTGACCATAGTTGTAGTTCCACGAAAGCTGTATGGGGCCACGACCGTAATACCCCTTACTCGCATTGGGTGGATACTCGGTGCTCGCCTGAGAATAGGCTCCTGCCGAATTGGAGGGCGTATAGCCAAGCTCGTATACATAGTACAGCCCCCATTGCGCATAGTCTCCTGCCGTGCCTCCACCTACAGGCGTTTGCCAGCCTCCTGTGGTTTCTTTAGAAATATTGGCAAGGAACGCCGAGAGTTCCCGTTTATTGTTGAGCGAGGAAGTTCGGTTGACAAAATCCTTAAAATCGACTATAATAACGGTTTCGGGAGTGGTGTTGGTATGCCACGATAGATCTACGTCGATATAGGTGTAGGTCGTATTTGTAGATTTTCGAGTAACCGTAGTAAGTTCACTCCATACGCCTGTCTTTTTTCGGATGGTCACTTTATAGTCTGCCAATTCGTTGGCGGCTTGTTTGAAATTGCTAAAAGAATAAAAATCGGTGGTATATCCTTGTGGATGCACGCCATAGGTTCCTGCTCGCTTTGGGAAGAGCGCATTCCATTGTGTAGGAGTCAAAAGGCTATCTATATTGGTATTTTGAGCGGAAGCAAATTCTATAAAAAATATAATAATAAAAAAAATTATTGATTTATAAATTGAACGAATTTCGGTCATAGACTTTACTTGTTTGTGAAGAATGGATACTATTTGCAAATGTACTTTAAAATTCAACTTTGTTCACTTATTTTTTTCAAAAAATTAAATTGATTAGAGAAAACAAAACTTGTATTTATATATTTGTACCATAATTTTTTTTGAAAATAAATAATACCCCAATTATGAAACGTTTTTTTGCGACTTTATCTTTTTTGATTTTTTGCTTGATTATTGATGCTCAAATAGAAGTAAAATTTATAGACCAAGAAACCAAGCAACCGATTGCTAATATTGTATGCAGCTACAAGGGATTGGAGTTGGGGGTTTCTAATCAAGCTGGGATTGCTGTATTGCCAAAAACGACTCAAGATATTGAAATTCAAAGTCATCATTATGAAAAATTGTATATCAATACAGGACTAGAAAACAAAACGGTGTATTTATTTCCCCGAAAAATGGGAAAAAGTGTGCGTGAAGTACTTATCAAAAATGAACAAAATCCATATGCGCTTTCATTGGTCAAAAAAATGATAGCCAACAAAGATTTGCATCATATCAATACGCTCGAATCGTATCGACAAATAGTGTATTCAAAAATGGTGATAGACAAAAAAGAAGATAGTAGCAAGCGCGATACGGCTAAAATAGTACTGGACACCACGCTCAAAGCCAAGAAAATGGAAAAGGATACCGAGCTGGAGAATTATATGAAAGATAATACTTTTTTTGTTTGGGAAAGGCTTTTTGAACATAAACATATGGCAAAACAGGGCGAGAAAGTGCTTTTGCTGTCTAGCAATATGTCGGGTTTTAAGCTACCGATATACGAGATTCTGGCAGATATGCATCAGGTAAATCGCTACCCTCGTGCTTTTAGAAACAATACTATAGACGAATGGATGTTTTCGCTGGAAGACAGTACGGTCATCAATGGGCGAAAAACGTATCTTTTTCAGTTTTATACCAAGCGAAAATATCGCACGCCTCGTTCTATTAGCGGCACGTTTCAGGTAGATGCAGCCGAAATGATTCTCACAAAATTTATAGGAGGCAACAAGGAAAATTATTTTGAATATAACTACAAAATCAAAGAAGGTAGATATTATACCGATAATTTTTATCTATCGATGGTAAGTAATATGTTTGAAGTCAATGGATTGAAAACGGCTATACAGATAACACAATCGACTCGAGAATTTAATGCACCTCATACCTTTGCTTCCAATGAATTTAAAGGCAATGAATATGAAATTTCTAGAAATTTGTTGTCGCCAGAAGCTACCCTTTTGCTCAATAAATACCGAAAAGACAGCCTTACAAAAAGAGAGCAAAGTACTTTTGTAGCTCTGGATACAATATTCAAGCAAGACAATATGGAGAATAAGCTCAAATTGTTTTTAGCATTGCGAAAAGGTGAGGTGAAATTGGGAAAAATCAACTTTGGACTTTTCAAACTCTTTGACTACAATGATTATGAAGGATTTAGGATTCAAGCCAAAATGAATACCAACGAAACTTTTAGCAAAACTTGGAATATCCAATCACACTTAGCTTATGGCTTCAAAGATAAGGAATTTAAGTATGGACTGGGGGCTTCTTATCTTATTTCTTATGAAAAAAATGCAAAATTAGGCTTTTATGCGTCCAATGATGTAGCGCCTTCGGGACGAAGCACGCATTTTTTTGAAAGCGGAAGATTTGATTTGAACCATCTTTCGATGGGGCAGTATTATAAAAATTTGAGCTTCAGTGGTTATTACAGCAGCGATATCAATCGCTATCTTGAAGGGAAAATAGGGGTGGCATATCAATCGCAAAAAGCCTTATTTCCTTATACTTTCAACTCAAATATTTCTGATAAATTTGAATACTTAACGCCAAGTTTATCTTTTCATTTTTATCCCAAAACAAAAAAAATCAATACGCCCGAGGGAAAATATAATATAGAAAAGAAACCCACTTTTTTTCATTTGACTGCTGAGCAAGGCATTCCGCTTCAAGACTTTTTAGGCACATTTTTCAAAGCGCAGATGGATTTTCAAACACAAATCAAATCCAGTATTGGAAAAACGAGCATTCATACCAATATGGGCTATATACTTGGCAGCGCACCTATTTTCAATAATTTTGAAGGAATGGGATTGGCTTATAGAAATATGCAATCTTTTGGGCTGGCAAGTCACGATGGATTTATGACAATGCCGAGTGGTTCGTTTTATTCAGATAAGCAAGTTTCTATTTTTGCAAGACATCTATTATTTTCAAAAAAAGTAACAAAAAAATTTCAGTTCAATCCTACACTTACTTATAGCGCAATGTGGGGCAATATGCGAGACCTTGAACAACACAATATGACTTTTGAAGTTCCAACGAAGCTATACCAAGAAGTTGGGTTTGAACTTAGACGCATTATTCTTGGACTGGGATTAGGGAGCTATTATCGTATTGGAGCTTATCAAGAGCCTTCTTTTAGCAAAAATTTAGCTTTCCGATTGATTTTTGAGCCCTTTTATTAGGAAAAATTATTTCAATTCTCCCAAATACAATTCTTGTGGCGAAGACTTTAACAAGAACTTTCTAGGCACGCCATCGGTTTGATTGAACGAAATAATGGCTTCGTTGGGCGAAGTCCAATTATAGGTGATATTGTCTTTGAGTTTTTCGTTGTAGATTTCAAAATGCAGGCTGCCGTCTTCAAATCCGTGCGCTTTTACATACACGACTACTTCCCAGCCACTGAATTTAGACTTTTTTTCGGCCGTAATTTTTACTTCACATTTTCCATCTTGGAATTCTCTCACTTCCACAAATTTTTCTTTTTGACAAGACGTTAATAATAGTATGCTCAACGCAAGGATTAAGATTCTGTTCATAATTATATCATTTGTATCTCAATCAACGAATTTTTATCCCCAAAATTGTATTTGATATTGAAAATTAGTTTTACCGCCCTACAAAATCATCTAACAAAATGCTTTTTTTCTTTGATTTTAAGATTTCATTCTACCTTAATTTTGCAGTCATTAATCATTTAAAAAAACATACGTTATGAAAAAAATTATTTTAAGTTTGGTAAGTTTATCCTTGATATGGATGATAACAAGCTGTGAAAAAGAGGAACTTGTATCTACAACGAACAAAAGACAATTTGAGATGAGCTCATTTTTTGCTCAAACCGAGCCTAGTAGACAAAATTTCACTTTTACGGCAGGACAATACAAACAAATAAAAGGAATAAAAGGTACTCGCATTACGTTTTTTGCCAATTCTTTTAAAAGAGCTAACGGACAAATCGTAACATCGGGAACTATAAATATTGTATTGCAAGAAATGCTAACAGGCCCCGAAATGATTTTGGC
>JBIPPG010000216.1:0-4771 GCA_044368545.1 Chitinophagales bacterium
CTTGAAAAATCAAAGCATTTAGTTCCAAATTGGCTAGAAGCAACACCACACGCAAACTTGGCTATTGGACAAAATTGTGAGCTTATTCCTATAGAAGTTATAATAAGAGGCTATATTACAGGCAGTATGTGGCGCGCTTATGAAGCAGGACAAAAAGAATTTTGTGGGCATCACTTACCTAAAGATTTGAAACGAAATCAAAAGTTGGAGCATCCTATCATTACACCTACTACAAAAGCGGTAGAAGGACACGATGAGGACACGAGCGAAGAAGCCATATTGCAGAGTGGAGTGGTCTCTCCAAAAGATTGGGAAACTATAAAAGCATACGCGTTCAAAATTTATGAATTTGGAACAGAATATGCCGCTACAAAAGATTTGATTTTGGTGGACACCAAGCTTGAGTTTGGAAGAAACAAACAAGGAGAAATTATGCTAATCGATGAAATTTTGACGCCGGATAGCTCTCGATATTTTATAAAAAGTTCTTACGCCGAAAATTTTGAAAAAGGGGAAGAACCCAAACAATTATCAAAAGAATTTGTAAGACAATGGTTGATAGAACAAGGATTTATGGGACGTGATGGCGATCAAATGCCCGAAATGCCCGATAATTTTGTAAATGAAATATCTGAAAAATATATTGATTTGTATCAAAAACTTACGGGAGAAATTTTTAATAAAGCAAATAATGGATGGAATCAAGATAGGATAGATAACGAAATCAATGAATTTATTTCAAAAAAATAAACCGATGAAATTGAATAAAATACTTTTGCTTGCTTTTTTTGTTTGCGCAATGTATACCGCAAACTCGCAACAACGATATCATACAGGAATCGTTGCATTTTATAATTTTGAGAATTTGTACGATACGATTGATGATGATTTTGTAGACGATGCGGAATATCTTCCCAATAGTTCTAAACAATATAATACCGATAAATACAAAATCAAATTAGGTAATTTAGAAAAGGTAGTTTCTGAATTGGGGGCAGATGATAATCCAGAAGGCGCTGCAATATTGGGCGTAGCCGAAATAGAAAATAAAGGCGTGGTAAAAGATGTTGTTTCTCAGCCAAAACTAAAAAATAGAAATTATAAAATTGTACACTACGACAGCCGTGATGCAAGGGGAATTGATGTAGCACTGATTTATAATCCTAAATATTACAAAGTTATTAAATCAGAAAAAATAACGGTAGATTTGAATGCAACAGGCGAAAAAAGCTTTACACGTGATATTCTATGGGTAAAAGGCTTGTTTATGGGCGAAGAACTTCACGTAATGGTTGGACACTGGCCTTCTCGAAGAGGTGGCGAAGAAGTGAGCAAGGAAAGAAGATGCTTGGCCGCCAAAGCTATGCGAGCCAAGGCAGACAGCATTTTTCTTGAAAATCAAAATGCCAATGTCATTGTAATGGGCGATTTGAATGACGACCCCACAAGCTATAGTGTAGTAGAATGCTTAAGAGCGAGCTGGATAAAAGACAAAGTAGTCAATAATACGTTTTACAATCCTTTTGGAGATTATTACAACAAAGGTATAGGAACACTAGCCTATAATGATGCGTGGAATTTATTTGACCAAATTATCATTTCCCCCTCTATATTAAACAATGCCAATGGATTACAATTTCATAAATCTGAAATTTTTAATCGTCCTTACTTGAAAAATTTTACAGGACAATACAAAGGCTATCCTTTTAGAACTTTTGCGGGCGATTTGTTTCAAGGAGGATTTTCGGATCATTTTCCCACCTATATTGTTATCAAGAAGAAAGCTGAATAATTTTATTCGCTTCTTTCTATAATTTTATGTACTTTTATATCGTTAAACATAAAGCATATTAGCTTTATGCAATATTATTAGATCTTAAAGTATTTAAAATTAGGGATATGAAAAAACTACATCTATTTGGATTTTTGGCAGTGGGTATGCTATTTTTTTTGGTAAATTGCAGTAAAAACGATGCTACCACTTCCACGGAACTCTATCCCAATGTCATAGCAAAATTTGGAGACAAACTAGATTTGAATAATTTATATAATTATGCAGCACAAACGATTCCTAGCTATATTACAAAAGATAATATTGGTACAAATAAAATTACCGATAAAGGCGCTACGCTAGGTAGAGTTTTGTTCTATGATGTACAGTTGTCTTCAAAAAATACGATAGCTTGTGCCTCTTGTCACAAGCAGTCATTGGCTTTTAGCGATACGGCTATAGCTAGCCAAGGAGTCAATGGAACTACGGGAAGACATTCAATGAGATTGATAAACACTCGATTTGCAGGAGAATCTAAGTTTTTCTGGGATGAGCGAGCGGCTAGCATAGAAATGCAAACGACTATGCCTATCAAAGATCATAATGAAATGGGCTATAGTGGCACCAATGGCGATCAAACTATTGATGATTTGATTAAAAAATTGAGTGCGATAGGATATTACAAAGAACTTTTTAAATTTGTATATGGTAGTGAAGAAATTACAGAAAGTAAAATCCAATTAGCCCTTTCCCAATTTATAAAAAGTATACAATCTTTTGACAGTAAATATGATGCGGGCAGAGCCTTGGTAGCAAATGATGTTGTAGATTTTACTAATTTTTCTGCTCAGGAAAATACGGGAAAACGATTATTTCTTCAAGCGCCAACTTTTGATGCAAGTGGCAATAGAACAGGTGGTGGACTGGGCTGTGCAGGTTGCCATAGAGCGCCTGAATTTGATATTGACCCAAATTCAAAAAATAATGGAATCATAGGGAGAATCGTAGCAGGCGGAGGCGCGGATGTTACCAATACACGTGCACCGAGCTTAAGAGATGTAGTAAAAGTAGATGGCAGTTCCAACGGACCTTTGATGCACACAGGTAATTTAGCTTCAATCCAAAATGCCATTGGACATTATGGAAATATTAATATAGCGGCTGGAAATACCAACCTCGACCCTAGATTGACTCCTGGGGGTGTAGGCCAAAAATTAAATTTGAATGCGACTGAAGTTAATTCAGTTATCGCATTTTTCAAAACGTTGGCGGGCAGTAAAGTCTATACCGATGTAAAATGGTCAAGTCCTTTCTAGCCCAGATAGAAGCGGCATAGGGCTGGATAGCGTGCCGCAGAAGCTGGTGGGCGGATACTGCAACGAAGTGGAAGTACACGTACCACCTTGCTGCTGCGTGCTACGATAGCCTGCCCTATAGAGCGTATAGCTGGTGATATTATGGATAGAAATGCTGTTTTTTCTGCTCCAATTACAATTCTTTATATTTTTTTGGACAATAATTTTAATTTATAGCTAAATTTGCAGATAATAAAAATACGATATGGGTTTTAATAAAGTATATAAAAATGCCGAGGAGGCTGTGGCGGACATCAAAGATGGGATGACGCTGATGATTGGTGGTTTTGGACTGTGTGGTATTCCTGAGAATAGTATTGCGGCTTTGGTGAAATTGGGGGCGAAAAACTTGACTTGTATCTCCAATAATGCTGGTGTGGATGACTTTGGGTTGGGATTATTGCTCCAAACGAAGCAAATTAAAAAGATGATTAGTAGTTATGTGGGCGAAAATGCTGAATTTGAGCGTCAGATGCTTTCGGGCGAACTTGAAGTAGAGCTCGTACCACAAGGTACGTTAGCTACACGATGTATGGCGGCTGGATATGGTATGCCTGCAATATATACGCCAGCTGGCGTAGGAACGGAAGTGGCTGAAGGGAAAGAAGTTAGGATTTTTGATGGAAAAGAATATTTGCTAGAATACGCATTTGATGCGGAATTTGCTATTGTAAAAGCTTGGAAAGGCGATACAATGGGAAATCTAATCTATAGAAGTACGGCTCGTAATTTTAATCCGCCTATGGCTATGGGAGGCAAAATAACGATAGCGGAGGTAGAAGAATTGGTGCCTGTAGGTGAATTGGACCCCGATCAAATACACACACCGGGTATCTATGTCAATAGAATTTTCCAAGGAATAGATTTTGAGAAACGAATTGAACAACGTACAATAAGAAAAAGAGAAGCTTAGGCTTCTCTTTTTTTGTGTCTAATAAAAATTTAATTAGAAATTTATACGATGTAATACCGTTCATACAATCAATATAGTCTAATTTTCGTTTTTCTTGATTGTACTATTTGCTTGTTATGACGGCATTTACCAAACTAAACTTACAAAATAGTTTGGACTATTTTATAAGTAAGTTTGGTATAAGTTTTTCATTATTGTATAAATAAATATAAATGGAGTCTATAGAATTATGAGCTCCTTTTTATTATCCTTTTTTTGAAAATGCATTTGGGTGAAAAATATGTGCAATTCAAGTAATTTTTTGTGCTTGTTTTTTTAGTTGGTATATATTTTGATAGGTCTAAAATAAGCAATATTTACAGTATGAGAACTTAGGTATTATTACAAATGCTCCTAGTGCAAAATTAGAAGTTTTGTATTTATAAAAAGGATTCATTGAAAAAAGAGTAGCTTTGCTTAAGATAATTTTACATAATAAATAATAATTATGAATGATCTAAGTCAAAAAATTGAATATTTTGATAAGGAGTTGCTTAATACAACTAACTATAAAGATAAGCTGAAATTATATCGCCAATATTCATTTCTTATGAGTACAAGCGATCCACAAAAAGCGTATGATATTATTTTGAAAGGCTCTGAATATTCAATGGAATTTGAAGATGAATATGAGCAAAAAGTCATGATTGTTCTTCAAGGAATTTGTCTTATTGAGTTGAATAAATATGATTT
>JBIPPG010000016.1:0-15876 GCA_044368545.1 Chitinophagales bacterium
TACGTTTTCAGAGTTAGCAATATTGATAAAAGGCAATTGATTTTCTTCAATTTTGATCAAAGCTAAATCGGTATCCTTGTCTTTGCCAATAAGTTTGGCCTTGTAGGAACTTTTATTATTTAGAATGACTTCAATTTCATCGGCATCTTGGATAACGTGATTATTGGTAATAATATATCCATCGGCGCTGAGAATGACGCCCGAACCGCTTCCTTCTTGTTTTTGAGAATTAGGAGGACGGAAAAAGAAATCGTTTCCAAAAAAGTCGGCAAAAGGATTGTTGTAGTTTTGTTGAACGGTAGCTTTTGTCTTGATATGAACTACACAAGGCGTAGAGATAGACGCTGCATTGACAAAGCTTGTTTTTTCGGAATGTTGTGCAATTCCAGCTTGAAAAGAACTAAAAATACTAAGTATTAAAATTGTTTTTAAAATTAAGTGTTTCATAAAATCTAATTTTTTAATGCAAAATTAAATGGTTTTGAAATTCTTGTCAAGTTATTTGTTGTTAATTTAACTATATTTTATAATTCTTAAAATAAATTAGAAAAAATGTGTGGAGAATATAGGATATCATAAAAACTTAAACGCAAAGAAACCAAAGGATCTCGCAAAGGTTTGAAAGTATTTTAAAATAAATATTTTAATTTGTAGGAATTGAAAATTGATATAGAATAAATTCTATCTTGGATATTTTTGAGGATCTTGAGAAGCATGAAACAAGGCTTTAATTTCAACTTCATTAAAATGTTCATCTATTTGGAAAATTATTAAATAGGGGAATATGTCTAGCGGAACAGCCCTATAATTTTCATACCTAGTGCTAAAATACGGCGTACGCTCTAATATATCGAAAAAAAGATTCTATTTCATTTTCAAATTTACTTGCTAATTTAGGATTGATATTGTGATAATAATCTAATGCTCGGAAAATATCATTTTCAGTATCAAATGAAATAATAATTTTATATTGAGGCATATTTATTTCTCAAATTTAAACGAAATTGCTCGCGAGAAATAAATTGACTTTTTGGAGTATTTTTCCGTTCTTCAAGAATTTTAATTTGTTCTTCATTAAAAACAACATCTGAATCGTCTACTATTTGATAATTTTTTGTATCAATAAGCTCAATAAATGAGTATAATTCATTACTTGGAACATCTACTAATACTTTCATATCTATCTTAATTTAAATACAATGCAAATTTACAAAAAAAAATAATTTTTTCAATTTTAATTTTTTGTATTTTAAACATTATCTCTAGTTTATAAATTTTGAATTGTTTCAATATGTGAAACCGCCCAAACTTATTTTCTAATCCTTTAATATACTTTGCAAGCCTTTGGCATCAGAAAATTTGATTCTTCCTGCTAAGAAAAGTCGCATTTCACGACGTTGGAGTGCCATTTCATAATCCATTTTTTCTTCATCGGATTCTGCTATTATTGGCTCTACCATTTTGGGTTTGCCATTGCTATCCAGTGCTACAAAGGTATAGAACGCACTGTTGCATTTATATTTGTTTTTGGTAGGTAAATTTTCGGCCCATACTTCTATTTTCACTTCCATAGAGGAGTTGAACGAACGGGTTACTTTGGACGAAATCTGAACCACATCGCCCATTTTTATGGGATTTTCAAACGAAACTTGATCTACCGATACCGTTACGACCACGGCTTCGGCGTGTCTTCCAGCGCTAATGGCCGAGCAGATATCCATCCAATGCAATATTTTTCCTCCGCGGAGATTGTGTATGGCATTGGTATCATTGGGGAGTACCATTTCCATCATATTGGCATACGAGTCCATCGCTTTTTTTCCTTTTGTCATTGTTTTTTTTTATGCAAAATTAGTGGATATAGAATTATTCCATCATTAATTTTTGAATGCAGGATGAAAGTCTTCGAGCGTTCGGCGCAAGAAATTTTTGTCCAAATGGGTATAAATTTCGGTAGTGGTGATAGAACTGTGTCCCAGCATTTCTTGAATTGCACGCAAATCGGCACCATTTTCGAGCAAATGCGTAGCAAATGAATGCCGAAAAGTATGGGGCGAAATAATTTTTTGGATGCCTGTAGTTATTGCCAAGGACTTGATACAATTAAATATAGAAATTCTAGAAATAGGAGTCCCTTTAGTATTGAGAAAGAAGAAATCCGAATTGAGTGGGGTAGAAGCGTGCTTGTTTCTATAGTTTTTGAGATAGATATCGGCGTGTTTTAGCGCAGATTTCCCTACAGGAACTAATCGCTCTTTATTGCCTTTTCCTATGATTTTGAGTAGATTAAGCTCAAAAAAGACGTTTGAGATTTTGAGTTCGCACAGCTCCGAAACTCGAAGTCCGCTACTATATAAAATTTCTAGCATAGCTCTATTTCGTGTGCCCGATTCGTTGGACATATCTATGGCGTTCAGCATTTTTTCAATTTCTTCAAAAGAAAGCGTATCGGGTAGTTTTCGTTTTGTTTTGGGGGTTTCTATCAAATCGGCTGGGCTTTGTTGAATTTCATTTTCATAGACCAAATAATTAAAAAAAGATTTGATGCCCGAGATAATGCGTGCCTGTGTGGCTGCACTCAACGTAAAATTTTCATTGAGATAAACCAAAAAAGACTCTAAATGTGTTTTATTGGTTTTGGCAATATTCAGCTGTGGAAAATCTTGTTCCAAATAGACAAATAATTTTTCCAAATCATTCAAATAGGCTTGAATCGTATTTTTGGATTGATTTTTTTCAGCTTTTAAGTACGAGGTAAATCCTTTGAAATAGCTATGCGAATTGTAATTATCCATGTTTTTTCAAAATAATAGTGAATAGGGCACCTTCTCCAAATTTACTTTTTAATTCAATTTCACCATGCATTTGTTCAATAAATTTTTTGGTAATAGCCAATCCCAAGCCTGTTCCAGAAGATTTTGTAGTAAAATTGGGTTCAAATATTTTCTCAATCAACTCTTCGGGTACGCCATTTCCATTGTCTTTGATAAGGATTTTGAATTTTTTATTCACTTGAATGAGTGCAATATCTATCTGGGCTTTTTCTTTATGGCTCATTTGAGAGGACTGAATACCATTTTTTATAATATTATTGAGGCAACTAATCATCTGCTCTCGATCGATATTGGCTGGAGCTGTTTCCAAATTGGTCTGAAAAGATACAACCGTATTTTCGATATCATCAAAGAGATTGGTAATATTTTGAATCAATGGAATGAGATCGGTAACTTCAAGAACCGAATCTTTTAATTTTGCAAAATTTGAAAAAGCCGAAGCAATGCCGCTGAGATTGTCTATTTGTTCTATCAAAGTATTGCAAACATTGAGGGTCAACTCGCTCAAATCTTCTTCTCCGTCTTTGATTTTTCGTTGCAGATATTGAATGCGCAGTTTCATCGGCGTCAATGGATTTTTGATTTCATGTGCAATTTGTTTTGCCATTTCGCGCCACGCTTGTTCACGTTCGGTAAAAGCGAGTTGTTTCACACTCAAGTCCAAACTTTTCACTAATTTATTGTATTGACGCACCAATTGTCCAATTTCATCTCGATTGTCGTATTCGATGATTTCATTTTTTGAAGAAAGTCTAATTTTAGAAATTTTTGAAATCAACATTTTCAAGGGTTCTGTAATGGTATAAGATAGCCAATACGCAACAATAATAGCTAATAAAAATAAGAAAACATAAATATTGACCAAGGATACAATAAAATTGGAGACATCGCTTTTCATCCAACTCACATTGTCTTTCAAAGGCAAAATTATAATGAAATTATTATTTTTCGAATTTGGGAAAACCAATGAAAATGCTTCATAAAGATTGTTTTTTGAATCAATTTTGATTTTAGTCAATAATTTTGTTTTTTTATCAAAAATTGATTTCATAATTTCAGCTCTTACAAAAGGTTCTTTTATTCGAAGCATCTTGGATTGGAGATATTCTTTGCCATCAAGTGTATATAGACCTATTTCAATATTATTATTCAAGGCCAATTTGTCTAAATATTGTTTGATTTCGTGTTTTCGCTCTTCCTCCGAAGTTGTTTTTTCATTCAAATCTTTAATATAAAAATTAAGGGAATTCTGAATGGAATTGAGTTTATTGAGCAAATATTCTTTTTTGTATTCTTCGGTTTTGCTTTTCAAATTGGAATAACTAATTACTGCAATACTCAAAAATATTGAAAAAATTAAGCCGATAATCATAGCTGTAATCTTATTTCTCAATGAAATGGTTACTCGGATTTGTAATTGTTTTTTATTGAAATAAAACAATCTAAGAATAAAAACTACAATAAAATAAAATGAAAATAAAATGAGATTGAAACAGAAGATATACGAAAATAACGCAAACGTAGAAATAGGTTGAATTGAATAGGTATTCAAAACCACTTTGATATTATTTCCAAAATTATATACTTTGTTGATAAAGTTTTCGGTTTCAGGAGTTTCTATTATTTCATTTCTTTGGTTAAGCGTATAATTAAAAGTATAATTAAAAGGATACGTTCCTGTAAATTCAACTAATGTATCGGATTTATAAATAGAATAATTTATGGAATTTTCACCAATGATTTCCTCATTAATATTGTTTTTTACGCTGTAATTGAGCTTATTTAAATAATTAATTGGAGATATTTTATACAATATATCGCTCGTACAATTATCTATCAAATAAAACTTATTATTGGGATTGGTAACCAAAAATACTTGAAAATTGGGGTCGCCAAGAATTGGTTTGGCATTTGTAAGCATTTTGAGCCAATCAATGGTTTTAGATTTGTAGATAGTGTCAATTTTTATATGTTTATTTTCGAGACTATCTTTACACAAAATTTTTAATTCAATGTTGCATTTAAGATGTTTCAATAATGCATTTTCTGTTTCTAAATCCCTTCCAAAAGCTATTTCGGAAGCAAATGATTCCATCACCGCAGTTTCTTTTTTTGCATTAAAATGATTGAGCAAAAAGGTAGTGATAGTGGATGCAAAAAGTATAAAGAAGAATGTATTTACAATTTTGTTTTGATTTTTAACAAAAATTCTAATATAAAGTGTAAGAACTGAAAGGTAAATGATGAAAAAGACAATTATAAAATGAGGCGCTAGATGTAATTGTTTGAAAAACAATAATGTAATTATTAAAACCAATGCAAATGAATTGAATCGTTTCAAATTATTCATCGGAATTTTTGAAATTTCTTTCATTCCTTTTTTGGCAAGTAAAAAATAGCTGGAGAAACTTAATAAAAGAATTGTTAATCCCAAAACACTATATATTGTAATCCTTGGAAAATAATTGAAATTGAACCAAATAGAGCTTTCCAAAACAATGCGTTCAAATATTTTTACGATAGAGATTACTTCACCCAAAAAGAAAATAATAACTAATGTATGAACCAAAAAACCAATTTTGTATTTTTTTATAAATTCGGTATTAAAAAATACTCTGTTGTAAATAAATTGAATTAAAAAAAGTGTAATTAATATGAAAATAAGAAAATCGCCAAGCGTTGGATTTAATTTGGAACCTGAATATATGGAAGAGTTAAATATCTTTAATCTATATAAAAAATCAGGTGTTTTGAACGTAATCATCAATTGACGAAGTCCAAAAAGTATAATAAAAATTATAAAAACACTCGTGAGCGGAAAACGTATTGATAAAATTTTGAAAAAATTCTTAAGAAAATAAAAGAGCAAAATCCCTTCAATTATAAATAAAAATATTGAAAAGAGAATATCTACGTCGCCTCGTATATCGTTTTTGACTATGCTAAATAAATAAAAATCATCATAAGATTTAATCTCATAATTCTTATATTTATTAGGGGCCGTTT
Source organism: Chitinophagales bacterium (assembly GCA_044368545.1). Taxonomy (GTDB): domain Bacteria; phylum Bacteroidota; class Bacteroidia; order Chitinophagales; family JADJOU01; genus CHPMRC01. Next base: position 5,841 of record JBIPPG010000016.1, read on the forward strand.
GAATAGAATAATTAGCGAATTTATTGTCTTTTTCGAATAAATAGGTATTGATATGCCATTCGCTTTCGACTAATTCGCTTATTTTTACGATACTTGATACAATGTTTGTTTCATCTACTTGTTTTGAAAATACAATCCATTGGTCGTCCTTTACAAAAGGATTTTCAATACTTTTATCAATTTCTTCTTGGCTTAAATTGAGCGCATTTTTTGACCAGAATACAAGTGAAAAAGCATTATTTGTGTCTTTTTTGTAGTTTTGAATTTGAAAAAATTCTCTAGAAAATTTTTTTAGTTTTGCATTAGGTATTTTTTCAAATGTAAGTTTATTGAAATTTATATGTTCATTTTCAAAATAAATAAAAAATTTATTAAGTCTTTCCTGAATTTTTTCTGTTTTTGAAGGGCCATTGAGTTCAAAAGGCCAAATTCTAGGTACAATTATTTGTAAAGAAAACAATAGCATCAAAATTAGAAAAGGTAAATATACCTTTCGCTGTTTCATTGCCAAGAGTATCAAGCTTTTTATTTTCCTTGTTGCCATAATGCTTCCATTTCGTTTATTGTCAATTCATTAATAGGTCTATCGGCATTATTTTCAATATATTGAAAACGTTTGATAAATTTTTGATTGGCTTTCTGAACCGCTTTTTCGGGGTCTATTTTCAAAAAACGAGCCATATTGATAAGTGTAAAAAACAAATCGCCCAATTCTTCCTCTATATGTTCCTTGTCATTGGATTGTATGGCTTCGTCAAATTCGATAATTTCTTCGGTCAATTTTTCTCTAACTTGTTCATAATGTGTCCAATCAAATCCTACTTGAGCCGCTTTCTCTTGTATCCGCCAGCCTTTTACAATACTGGGAAGCGATTTGGGAACGCCTTCCAAAACCGATTTTCGGCCTTCTTTCAACTTGAGTTTTTCCCAATTTTGCTTTACCATTTCTTCTGAAATAGGATTGTCGTGCTCAAAAACGTGTGGATGCCTGTATACAAGCTTGTCGTTTATGGATTGAAGTACATCGGCAAGTTCTATATTTGAAGTTTCATTCAATAATTTGCTATAAAAAACTAAATGCAAAAACAAATCACCCACCTCTTCTTTGATGTGTTTTGCATCTTTTTCCATAAGAGCATCGTACAATTCGTACGTTTCTTCAATCGTTAAATGAGAAAGGCTCTCAAAAGTTTGTTTCTGGTCCCAAGGACACTTCACACGAAGAAGATCCATAATCTCCTTCAAACGCTTAAATTCACTTAAATATCGCTCCATAATTATCATTAAACAAATGTATGGATTTTTTAGTTAAGAAAGGAGATTTTATTAGACTTACTCCACATTCTTCAACGACATCAACAAGGCATACGCTCCCGAAATCACCCATTGATTGTTTGCATCTTCTTTTGAATTGACAAATTCTATTTCTACTTGATTGTCTTTTGTGCTTCCAACAATAACTTCAACCATTTCAAAGGATTGATTTTGAAGTTTTTTGAAAATATAACTTTTACCTTCAAATTGTACGATGGCTTCTTTGGGCAAGGCCTTTCCTTCCGCTTTTCGGCTCGTAAGTTTCCCAAAAATCACCGCATTTCCAATAATTGAAAAAGAGGGGTTTACAAGGTCGCAGAATACATCCAAGCTATTATCTTCCTTCATCACAGGGCTTATAGATTTGACCATACATTTTGATTTAAACGGATTATTCAGCGTATAGACTTCTATAGACTGACCAACCGCTACATACGGAATATCCTTTTCATATACCGAAAATACTGCCGTAGCGCCGCTCGTACTCGCTATTTCCATCAAGGCTTCGCCTTCTTGCAAAAATTGTCCTTTATGGATGTTCATTTTTGAAATTACGCCATTATTTTGACTTGTGGCAGGAATGGATTCTTTTATATTTTTTGAATGCAAGTTGCTGGGATTAATATTCAAGTTAATCAATTTTTGTTTCAGGGCTTGCAGATTGATTTGATTGATTTGAAAATCTCTATCCGACTGATGAAAAGCCTTATCCGAAACAGCTTTACTTTCATTGAGTTCTTTTTGTCTTTGAAAATCTTTGCTCAAATAAGTGTTGTTAGATTTGGCCGTTAGAAAATCTTGCTGAATTTCTAACATTTCACGATTGTAGAGCGTAGCCAAAACTTGTCCTGAACGCACTCTATCGCCTATTTTCACATAAATATTTTTTACAATTCCCGAAGTAGGCAATGCTACCGAAACGGTACTGTTTGGATTTAAAGCGATTTTCCCTTTGAGCGCTATTTCTTTCTCAAATGTCAATGTTTCAATCGTTCCCAATTGAATTTTGGAAGCTTTTTGTTGTGCTTCATTTAAGGAAATAATATTTTGAGGTGCAGTGATTTCCTCTTTTTTATTTTCCTTGTTTTTACAAGAAAAAATAGTGAGGATAAGGATTATAGCGATACTAGATGTATTATATGACATAATTTTTTGATTTTATTTGTTGAATAAATAAGTTTTTAACAATGTCGCTTCATAATTTCGTTTGGCGTCCAAAAGGTTTTTCTTAGCATCCATAATTTGATTTTGAAATAGGATAAATTCCATATAACTGATTTCACCAAGAAAAAAACGCTTGTAAACCAGGGTTTCAATTTCACGAGTTTCGGAGAAATTATTTTTTTCCAAATCGTGCCAATAGCTTTTGTATTGCGCTAATTGATGGTATAAATTTTTTCGTACAACCTCGCGCTCTTGAATGGTCCAATCGCTTTCATATTTAGCGATTTGGCTTTTCCATTTGCTTTCATTTATAGCCCGATGCGTATTAAAATCCAAGAAATTAAAATTCAATCCCAATTGAAACGAATGAAAACGGTCTCTGAGTTGAAAATAATTTTCGGCACCTTCAATATTCATAAAACCTCTAAAACTGGTATTGGAATAACCTGCGTAAAAGTTGGGCATCCATTGCGATTTGGCTAATTTTTGCTCCAATTTCGCCAAATTTTCTTGATTTTTTGCTGACGAAATATACGGGTCGTTTTGTGGCGCATATTCGTTTTTAAATGTTGCATATTCAATGTTTTCATTTGGATTGGGTTCTAGAAAATCATTGCATTTTATCCATTGATTGAAAAGCAAAAGGGATTCAAAAAGTTTAAGCTCATTTTCTTGAATCATTTGCGAAAATTTCATCTTTTGCATACGAGCCATACCTAGCTCTACTTTGCTATTTTCCCCTTTTTTAAATTTTAAATTTTCCTTTTCTATCCACTGATTCAAAAGACTATCCTGTGTCAAAAGGTTTTCCTGCCATTGATTCAAAAAGCGAATTTCGGTGTATAAACGAGCAACTTCCTGTTGAATTTCATTTTTATTTTTCAAGGTTTGATTTTTTGCCAATTCCGCCGCTTTGCTTTGTATTTTCATTTTGATAACGGATTGCAATGGATTGGTGAAATTTTGTTTAAGATTGATTTTCAAATCTTTGTAATCCGTGTTGAATTGTCCGTATTCACCTTCAAGAGCGGTATTTTCTATAAAGGGAAAACGCTTTTTTACCGATTCAAAATACGATTCGGTTTCGTGCGCAATTTTCATTTTAGCATTATTTTTTGCCGCACTATCCAAGGCTTCATTCAGCGAAATATAATGCTGTGCCTGCAATGAAAATGCAAAAAGTATACAAAAAATATTTATGATTTTTTTCATATTGTTTTATTTAGAAGATGAAGATTTTACATTGGTTTTCCATAATAATAAAATAGGGAGAATTACCAATGTAGCAATGGTAGAGGAGAGCAATCCTCCAATTACGACAGTAGCTAACGGTCGCTGAATTTCGGCACCTAAGCTGGTATTAACCGCCATAGGCAAAAATCCTAATGAAGCTACGGTAGCGGTCATTAAAATAGGGCGCAAACGGGTTTTGCAAATATCAAGAATATCTACAATTTGGAGTTGATTCACATCCAATTTTCGATTAATAACTTCATTAATAAGCACAATACCATTAAGCACCGAAATCCCAAAAAGTGCTATAAATCCTACGCCCGCACTAATGCTGAAAGGAAGTCCGCGCATAGCCAAAAATAGAATACCGCCAATAGTAGAAAGTGGAACAATTGAAAATAATATCCAAACCAATCGCCAGTTTTTGAGGGTATATTGTAGCAATAATATGATAGCAATTAACGCTAACGGAACCACCAATATCAAACGATTTTTTGCATCTTTTAAATTTTGATAACTGCCACCATAATTCATATAATAATTGGTTGGAAATTGAATTTTTTTATTCACTTTGGCTTGTAATTCTTGCACAATACTTTCTACATCGCGTCCTCGAGCATTAAACCCAATAATCATTCTTCTTTTTCCCAAATCGCGCTGAATTTGATTCGCGCCATTGATTAATTTCACTTCGGCTATTTCATTCAAAGGTACAATTTGTCCGTTATTAGTAGATAATTTGATTTGCTTAATCGATTCAATATCTTCTACTTGCGATTTGTTTAGTTTTAGCGTAATGTCAATTTTTCGCTCGCCTTCATATAAATTTCCTACTACAGCACCAGCATTGGAAGCTTGAATTACTTTATTGACATCATCAATGGATAAATCATAGTTTTGAAGTCGATTTCGGTCGTATGAAATGATGATTTGTGGCACACCTGTAATCGTCTCCAAGAATATATCCTCAGCGCCTTCGCAGCTTTTTACTTCTTTAAATATTTTTTCGCCATAATGCGCCAAAGTATCCAAATTTTCGCCATAAAGTTTACATACCACATCTTGTTTGGCTCCTGAGAGCAACTCGTTGAATCGCATTTGAACAGGATATTGGAATGAAAACAAAACGCCAGAAGCTAGTTTGATTTTCTCACTCATTTTTTCAGCTAATTCATCAAAAGTATTCGCATTTTTCCATTCGCTTTTATCTTTCAAAATAACCATCATATCGGCTGCTTCAAGAGGCATCGGGTCCGTAGGAATTTCGCCACTTCCTATTTTGGTTACTACTTGTTCTACTTCTTCAAAACTATCTTTGAGAATTTTTGCAGCAATACTACTATGTTCTATCGTAGCACTGAGGCTAGAACCAGTCAATAATCGTGTTTCTACCGCAAAATCGCCTTCGGCAATAATAGGAACAAATTCACCACCCATATTCATAAACAGTGCTATACTACCTATAAAAAGTCCAATAAATGAATAAAGCAATCCTTTTTTATATTCTAAAACTTTGTAAAAGAGCTTTTTGTAATTTTCTTCCAATCTTGAAATCATACGTTCGCTCCAAGAGATAGATTTGTCGCCGCCTTGTTTTAGAAATAAGGCACTCATAGCGGGAATATAGGTCAAACTCAATACTAACGCACCCAAAAGCGCAAAAATAATGGTTTGAACCATAGGCATAAACATTTTTCCTTCAATTCCTTTGAGTGTAAATAATGGAAAATATACAATAATAATTATCAATTGCCCAAAAAGTGCGCTGCTCATCAATTTATTGGTATTATTGACTACCAATTGATCAATATTGTTCTTTTCGTGCAATTTATCCTTGCTAATATGGTGCAAATAGAGTAGGATAGACTCAATAATAATAACCGCTCCATCCACGATGATTCCAAAATCGATAGCACCTAAACTCATCAAATTACCACTAACACCAAAGAAATTCATCAGTATAATGGCAATCAGCATAGACAATGGAATGATAGACGCCACTATAAATGCCGCTCTAAAATTTCCCAAAAAGAAAATTAAAACTAAAATAACTATAATGGCACCTTCGGTAAGGTTCTTCGCAACCGTTTTTATAGAATTATTCACTAATTTGGTTCTATCTAAAAAAGGTTTTAAAACCACACCTTTAGGCAACAATTTATTAATTTCGGTAAGTTTATCTTTGATACTTGAAATGACTACATTGCTATTTTCTCCTTTTAGCATCATTACAATGCCGCCTGCAGCTTCGTTGCTACCGTTCATTATCAATGCGCCATATCTTGTAGCGGCGCCTTCTTTTACTTCCGCTAAATTTTTCAGAAGTACTTTTACACCCGTTTTTTTGGAAACAATCATCGTATTCTCAATATCCGTAGGTGTTTTTAGAAGTCCCTCGGTACGAATAAAATACGTGCTGCTGTTTTTTTCCAAATAGGCACTTCCCGTATTGGAATTATTCATTTCTATCGCATCAAATATATCAAAAACCGTAAAACCAGAAGCCTGCACATACTCGGGATCCACTTCTATTTGATATTGTTTGAGTTTGCCTCCAAAACTACTGACGTCTGCCACACCTTTGACACCCAATAATTGTTTGCGCACAAGCCAATCTTGTATACTTCGAAGTTCGCTGAGGCTGTATTTGGATTCATAGCCTTTTTCTGCAGTGAGGGTATATTGAAATATTTCTCCTAATCCTGTAGTAATAGGAGCTAATTCGGGAGAACCAAAAGACGGCGGAATATCCCGCTGCACCATAGCCAATCGCTCCGAAACTTGTTGACGCGCCCAATAAATATCTACTTGATCTTCAAAAACAATGGTGATGAGCGAAAGCCCAAAACGAGAAAAACTTCGGTAATTTTTGAGACCTTTGATGCTCGCAATTGAGTTTTCGATAGGAATGGTAACCATTCGTTCCAAATCCTCAGCGCTCAATGACGGAGAAACGGTAATCACTTGCACTTGATTGTCCGTAATATCCGGCACGGCATCAATTGGCAATTTGGTGACATTATAAATCCCAAAGACCAGCAAAAGTGCAATAGCGATGAGGATTACTTTTTTATTGTGTACACTGTACGATATAATTTTACTTATCAAAATAATATGAATTTAAATAAATACAAAAAATTTAAGAACCCAAAGGATTCAAATTGACTCAAAAAAAGAGTTTTGTAAAATTGTATTATTTCTTGGGAGGTTGCCAAATCAAATTGGCTTTGTACTGAGGAATCAGTCTGTTGTTTCGTTTGATTAATACGGGAAGTAAAACCAATGAAATTAAAGATAAAAATAGGATTTGGATAGGCGATACAAAATGAAAAAGCGCAATACCAATACTATTTATATCAGATTTGAAAGGCAACTGATGGTCGCTCTCATTGATAGAGCCTATGTGTTTTTCGCCAAAGTAGTGCATATTTAAAAACTGTATAAAACTCAAGTTTTTGTATTGTGCCTTATGTTCTTGGAAATGCTCAATCAAGCAAGGAATTTTAGTCAATTCCAATAAAGGCGTTTGTGTAACGACAAACACACTCAAAAGAAACCACAAAAATAACTTTCTTAAAATCACGATACAAAGGTAAAACTATTTTTGAATAAAATGAAAAAATGTGTAATAGTAATAAAGATTTTCTGATTTTTAATCCGTGTTTGTTTACATCCGTGTTTATCCGTGTGCAAAAAAAATGGAACGCTGATTTTCACGGATACTTCGTAAACGCTGATTTTTTTGTAAATCTGTGTTGTTTACATCAGTGTTTATCCGTGTTTAAAAAAGAAAATGGAACGCTGATTTTCACAGATATTTCGTAAACTATGATTTATTCTTAATCCGTGTTGTTTACATCTGCGTAAATCCGTGTTCAAAAAAAAATGGAACGCTGATTTTTACAGATACTTCGTAAACACTGATTTTTTCTTAATCTGTAATTGTTTTCATATTTGTTTATTCGTTTGCAAATAAAAAGTTGGAACACTGGTTTTTACGGATACTTTGTAAACGCTGATTTCTTTTAATCCGTGTTGTTTACATCTGCGTAAATCCGTGTTCAAAAAAGAAAATGGAACACTGATTTTCACGGATACTTCGTAAACACTGATTTTTTTATCCGTGTTTATTGAATAAGATGAAAAAAATGCAATCAAAATAAAGATTATGTATATTTTTGTGCTAATTATGAATTAAAAACTATGAACATAGAACAAAAAGACCGTCTAATTATTTTTTCTAAAGAGCAATTTGTATTGAAATTGTATCATTTGGAAGGTGATTTGTATCGAATCCGAATCACGGATTATGATAAATTAGATTCAAAAAGTCAAATGGATGCAAATACATTTTTCAAAGCGTATTGTGACACTAATTCTATTCAAATTCTTACCGAAGAGCATAAACCTGAAAATGCTTTTTTGATAGAATTGGGTTTTTCTATTTATAGGTCAAAATTTCTTTTTAGAAAAAATATAGAGAAGCCAATTGATGTAGCTTATACACTAGAATATAAATCTATTCAAGAGGTCTCGGAAGCATTGTTTTTGGATGTTTTTGAAAAATCGGTAATAGACTATGAAGAAAGGGATGGCCTAAACGGAAAAGAGTATTTCAATTTTTTGAAAGAACTAGCAGAAGATAAATATGACGAAAAATCGTGGTATATTGTATGTAATGAAAATATTCCTATTGGTGTTTTATTGCCACAAGTATTTGCGGATAATGAAAAAGAAGGTACTCTATTTTTTATAGGATTGATAAAAGAATATAGAAATAAAAGGTTTGCTACTGAAATGCATTTGAAAGGATTAAATGATTTGTATAGCAAAGGAGTAGTAACATATTATGGCTCTACGTTAATTTCAAATTATGCTATGATTCAAGTTTTTCATAAAAATGGATGTGATGTTGAAGCAACTCAAAATTATTTTGAATTGAGAAAGTGAATTTTCTCCTAATTCCTCCCCACCAAAAAGAAAATCAAACTCCAAAAAAGGCATCCCGAAAACATAAAAAGGAAAATTTTGAGTTTGCTATTAGTGATTTGAATGGCTAGGATAACTCCTACGGGTATGGAAAGTAATACAGGGGATAGCAAAGCTATTCCTAGCATCCCAAATCGTTTTCGGAAATGAATCATTGCACGGTTCCATTTAGAGAATTTCTTGGGAGTCGTTTTTTTGTATCGAATCGATAAATACGTTTTTTTGATAATAGATCCAAAAAACGTGTATAAATACACTCCGAGTGCGCCACCAAGGATATTGGCTATAAAAGCGTGTGGTTTTTCAACTTCAAAATATACCGCCGAAATGAGTCCAAAACCAAATTTGACGGTTGATAAAAAGAAAATAGTGAAGATTTCTGTCCAATATTCAAACGGATACATCGAAAAAAAGTCAGAAAACATATCGTATGGCTCTTTGAAATATTAAAAAGATAAAAATTTCGCTACCAAATTTTTTGAACCTAAAGCAATAGGTGTTCTTTGATGCAATTCGTTGGGTTCGATGTCTAAAATATTCTCTTCCATATCGGTAGAACTTCCTCCTGCGTGCTCTTGAATATAAGCAAGTGGAATACATTCGTACAACAAACGAAGTTTTCCTTTGGGAGATTTGGCATTGGCTGGATATATAAAAATCCCTCCTTTTAATAAATTTCTATGAAAATCCGCCACCATAGAACCTATATAACGCATAGTGAGTGGTCTTGACGTTTCTTTATCGTCTTCGGTACACCAATCTACAAATTGAATCAATCGATTGTCAAAAGTACGGTGATTTCCATAATTTACTGAAAATTGTTTGGCATTTTCGGGTGTTTTGATTTGATAATGCGAAAGACAAAATTCGCCAATCGAAGGGTCTAGCGTAAATCCATTGACCCCATTGCCCGTAGAATATACCAGCATAGTAGAACTGCCATAAAGTACATATCCTGCGGCTACAATATTTCTTCCTTTTTGGAAAAAATCTTTTTGAGTTACTTTCTCCGAGCTCAATCTACGAACTACCGAAAAAATAGTGCCAATAGAAGCGTTGGTATCAATATTACTACTGCCATCCAATGGATCAAACAACACTAAATAATGAGCATCTTTTGCTTCTTCATTTTCAAAAACTTTGATATCATCTTCTTCTTCCGAAGCTACACCTGCGCATTGTCCGCCATTTCTCAAAAAAGAAATCAACGTATCATTTGCAAATTCATCTAACTTGAAAACTTCTTCGCCTTGTATATTTTCCTTGCCTATTTTACCTAAAATATCGACAAGTCCCGCTTTGTTAACTTCTCTATTGATTATTTTTGAAGCTAATC
>JBIPPG010000017.1:0-15861 GCA_044368545.1 Chitinophagales bacterium
TGGCTGCGAGAGGTATAGATGTAAGCGATGTAACGCACGTAATCAATTACGCTCTTCCTGATGACTTAGAAAGCTACACGCACCGAAGTGGTCGTACGGCTAGAGCGGGCAAAAAAGGCGTTTCTATAGCTATTATTACCAAAAAAGATATTGGTAAAATCAATGAAATAGAGCGAATGATAGGCAAGAAATTTGTAAAATCTACCGTTCCTACAGGATTTGATGTATGTGAAAAACAATTGTTTTCTATCATAGACAAGGCCAAAGCAGTAGTGATAAACGAAGAGCAAATGGAGCCTTATATGGAGAAAATCAATGCGGCTTTTGAAGGTCTTGAAAAAGAAGAAATCATCAAACGTTTTGCTTCATTGGAGTTCAATAGATTTTTGGATTATTACAAAAATTCTCAGGATTTGAATATGAGCGATACGGCCAGAAGAGAGCGTGGCGAAGGCGAACGTGGAGCGCCACAGGCACAACCAGGATTTACTCGTTTCTTCATCAACGTAGGCGATATGGATGATTTGAGAAGAGGCGATTTATTGAAATTTGTATGCGACAACTCTAATGTAAAAGGAACGGCTGTAGGCAAAATAGATATGAAAGGTATGTACAGCTTTTTTGAAGTAGAGAGTGCATTCCAAGGTCAAATTTTGAGTGGATTGAAAGGCTTGACGATGAACGGCCGAAGTGTACGTGTAGACGTAGCAGGTGCGGAAGGTACTGGCGGCGGCGAACGTAGAAGTGGCGGTTTTGGTGGCGAGCGCAGAGAAAGAAGCGGTGGCTACGGTGGTGGCGAGCGCAGAAGCGGCGGCTATGGAGACAGAAGAAGTGGTGGCGGAGATAGAGGAAGCTTTGGTGGCGAACGCAGAGAAAGAAGCGATAGAGGCAGTTTTGGTGGCGAACGCAGAAGTGGCGGTGGCGACAGAAACAGCAGCTTTGGCGGAGAAAGAAGAGAGCGTAGCGACAGAGGTAGTTTTGGTGGAGGCGATAGAAATAGAAGCTATGGCAATAACGACCGAAGTAGTTCTTTTGAAACCAATAGAAACGCTGGATTTGACAAAAAAGAATCTTCGTCTAGCGAAGACAAACCAAAAAGAAGAGAAAATAAATTCCCTTATTCTTTGGATTAAGATTTCATTTAATCTAGGAAATTTACCCAATTTGATTTCCTATTTTTTATAGAAAATATTGAAAAGCAACTAATTTATTTAGTTGCTTTTTTTTGTATATGCTATCTTTTGAATTATTTTTTTAATTTTAAATTGACCTATATTATACTCAAATTTAAAAATATGATTATAGAAATGAACCCATTTGAAACAATCTTGACACGCAATTAGAAAATTTGCTAAAATGCTAGATATGAATAAATTATTGGAGTTATCCTAAATTTTTCTTGCATAATCTTCGGAATAAATTGTCGTTTTTTTTTAATATTATGAGTACAACTAACACGTGTTAAAAATTCACAAAACACTATTAACCTAATAGTTATATCATTAACTTAATAAATTAAGGTGTATATTTGTAGAAATTTAAAAAAATAATTATGGGATTAATATCGTTTATTAAAGGTGCTGGAAAAAAGCTATTTGGAAAAAATGAAGAAGAGGCTCCAGTGGAAGCAAAAGCAGAATTAAAAGCAAGTGCAATGATAGCTTATGTTCAAGAAATGGGACTCGTTTTTAAAACATTAAAAGTTTCTATCATAGAAGATGACAAAGTAATAGTATCTGGCAAAGTAGAACAACAAGCAGATGCCGAAAAAATTGCATTAACACTAGGAAACATTGAGGGTGTAGAAAGCGTAGACAATCAAATGACCATTGCTATCCCTGCGCCAGAAGCTAGATTTCATACGGTTGTATCGGGTGATTGGTTATCAAAAATTGCTCAAAAGTACTACGGTGATGCGAAGAAATATGACATCATTTTTGAAGCAAACAAACCTATGCTGAAAGATGCCGATGAAATATATCCAGGTCAAGTATTGAGAATACCTAATTTAGATTAATTTCTAATTTTATTAAAGTAAAAAGCAACTAATTTATTTAGTTGCTTTTTTTATGTAGGGGGGAAAAATCTTTTACATTTTAATATCAATATCACTTATATTTCTAGCACCATGAACTATTGCTAATATATCCACTTGACTTTTATCTACAATTTTGTATATGATCCTATAATTGCCTTCTATTAACTCTCGAATATATTGCTTAAATTCAGGCACAACTCTCCCAATAAAAGGAAACTGTTTTAAGATTTCAACTCTTGTTTTAAATTTTCTAATAGTAATATTTGCATATAATTCACTATCTACAGAAATATATTTTCTGATAATATCGGTATCTTGAAAAGCTCTTTTTGTCCAATTTATTTGAACCATTTTTCGGTAAGTTTATCAAACTCTTCCTCCGATATCACCTCTCCATTCTCTGATTGAAGCAAACCTTCCTTTACATGCTCTATAAAACTCAATCGTTCAAACAATTCATCCATTGTGAACTCATCACTTAGGTTATTTACAGTTTCTTGTACTTCAGATTTCACTAACATTTATGATAATTTTCTACAAAAATACATTGTATTTTTTAATCATACAAATCAAATTATCATTTTTTTGAAAAATTTTTTGATAATTTCATAGAACAACGCTACGCTACCCTTTCCAATTTTACTTTGGCGGATTCGCTACTCGATACATTTGAAAATTCTATAATAAGATGCTGTGGTGTTTGTTTCATATTGATGCCTACTGGATTGTTGGAGACAAACTGGAGCAATTTGCCAAAAATATCGGATTGATAATATCGGGAATCTTGATTTTGGATCAAATAGCATTTCATCTTGCCATTTTTGAGAATAATTCGTTCTATTCCTAGCTTTGTAGCCACCCATTTGAGACGAATCGCATTGCAGATTTCAAATACTTGAGGTGGAAATTTCCCAAATTTGTCTTTCAATTGCGTCAGATATTTTTGCATTTTATGTTCATTCTCTATTTGATTGAATTCGGTATAAATATTCATACGCTCCTGACTTTGAGGGATATATTCATCGGGGATAAAAAGATCAAAATCACTTTCGATGACACAATCTTTTGCATAGACAATGTCTTCCGCTTTGGTTTCGTACAAATCGCTGTATTCGCCTTCTTTGAGCTCCGTAATGGTTTCGTCCATAATTTTCATAAAGGTATCGTAGCCAATATCCGATATAAAACCACTCTGTTCACCGCCCAAAAGATTGCCCGCACCTCGCAAATCCAAATCGCGCATAGCTATTTGGAAGCCACTGCCCAGCTCCGCATTTTGCTCTATAGCTCGCAGTCTTTGCTTGGCTTCATTAGTGAGGGAATGAATATTGGGACACAAAAGGTAACAATACGCTTTTTTGTTGCTACGTCCCACCCTTCCACGCATTTGGTGCAAATCGCTCATCCCAAATTGGTGTGCATTGTTGATAATAATGGTATTCGCATTGGGAATATCAATGCCCGATTCAATGATATTGGTACTAAAAAGCACATCATATTTTTTGTCCATAAAATCCACAAAAATCTCTTCCAATTTATCGCCATCCAACTGCCCATGCGCCAAGACCATTTCTACATTGGGCATAATATTTTGTAGTGTAGCTTTGAGCTGTTCCAATTCTTTGATTCTATTATTGACAAAGAAAACTTGCCCGCCACGAAACACTTCGTTTTCGATAACTTCTTTTATAAATTCGGGTTCAAACTGCGCAATTTCGGTATATACCGCAATACGATTTGGGGGAGGCGTTTGGATTAGGCTATAATCTCGTGCGCCTAAAAGCGAAAACTGCAACGTTCTAGGAATAGGCGTAGCAGTTAGAGTGAGCGTATCTACATTGAGTTTAAACTGCTTCAACTTTTCTTTTACTGCTACTCCAAATTTTTGTTCTTCATCAATAATTAAAAGTCCCAAATCTTTGAATTTGACTTTATCGCCCACCAATGCGTGCGTACCAATCAAAATATCAATTTTTCCTGCTTCTAAATCGGCAAAAATTTCTTTTTTTTGTTTGGCTGTTTTGAAACGATTGATAAATTCCATACGGCAAGGCATTTCTTTCAATCGTTCTTTGAATGTTCGATAATGCTGAAACGCCAAAATCGTTGTAGGCACCAAAACCGCTACTTGCTTGCTATCGGCTACCGCTTTAAAAGCCGCACGTATAGCCACTTCGGTTTTGCCAAAACCTACATCGCCACATACAAGCCTGTCCATAGGTATTTCTTTTTCCATATCGGCTTTTATGGCTTGGGTAGCGGTAGCTTGGTCGGGCGTATCTTCGTATTCAAATGAAGATTCGAGTTCGTACTGCATATACGTATCGGGCGAATAAGCAAATCCTTTGCTAGACTTGCGTTTTGCGTACAATTTTATCAAATCTTCGGCAATATCTTTGATGCGTTTTTTGGTTTTTCGTTTGATAGCCTGCCAGCTATCGCTTCCTATTTTATTTAATTTGGGTTCAAGACCTTCTTTCCCTACAAATTTACTGATTTTGTAGAGCGAATTGACATGCACATAAAGGATGTCATTATTGGCATAAATCAATCTTACAGCCTCTTGTGTATGCCCATTGACTTCTAGCTTTTCCAACCCCGAAAATCTTCCTACGCCATGATCGATATGCGTAACAAAATCGCCAGGTTTCAATTCTTTGATCGATTTGAGCATTATTGCCTGTGCCGATGTTGCATTTTTCTTTGTGAAATCTACTTTTTTGAAACGCTGAAATATTTCGTGTGATGTGAAAAATACTTTTTTCAATACTGCATCTACATATCCTTTTACAAACTCACCTTGTGTTTTTTGATACACAATATTTTTGCTCAAATCTCTAAAAATAGCGTCGTATCGATCAAATTGTTTTTCATCTTCACACATCAAATGGACTTCATAGCCATCTTCTTGAAACCGTTCTATTTCTTGACACAGTTTATTGAAATTTTTATAAATCAAAGGCGTTGGTTCCATCGAAATGGAAGGGAAAGTTTCTATATCCGATTTTGAAGATACTTGGTTTTGAAGTTCATATACATGTTTGAAATGTTCGAGAAGCTTCAAATCACTCTTTTTTATGACATAATCTTTGGGCAATTCTTTGAGCACATCTTCGGGCGTATGTTCATTGAAAAACTGAATCGCATCTTGCACTCGTCCTGCCATTTTTTTCGATTCATATATCCAAAAATGAGTCTGTGTAGGCATAACTTCAAAAATGCTTTTGAGTACCGTTTCCTTATTTCGAGTTATATTGGCACTCAATATCAAAGAATCCAATGTATCTATAGACAATTGATTTTCAATATCAAAAGTCCTTATTTCTTCTATTTCTGTATCAAAAAGTTCTATTCTATATGGCAAGGCATGGGCATACGAATATACATCTATAATATTTCCCCTTACCGCAAATTGGCCGTATTCATACACAAAAGGAACTCGATCAAAGCCCATTTCTTCGCAGAGTTCTATAAATTTTTGAACATGAATATTTTCCCCTTTTTTATAGGCTTTTGAAAATTTTTGAGCTTCGGCTATTTTCTCTATCAAGGCTTCGGGATAGGTCAATGCTACGATATCTTGATGTTTTTGCAAACTATCTATCGCCACCATTCTATCGCTCACTTTATTTTTGGAAATATAGGAATACTTGTTTTTGGTCTCCGTAGTTTGCTCCAAAAGTAAAAAGGGCAAATCGGAACGCAAGACCTTCCAATCGCTCATAATTTCTAGCGCTTGCTCTCGATCTTTGAGAACGATAATATGTTTTCCTTTTAAATTTTTGACAATGGCATGTAGAAACACACTATCAAACGAGTGATTTTGAAATAAAATCTGAAAAGGAGTGGCTGAATTATAATGATTTAAAACTGCTTGAACTCGTTTGTCTTGCGTATAAAAAGAAAACATTTTGAATAAATAAGCTACAAAAGTACGTATTTTTTTGCCACGTTAAATTAAAAATCCAACAAACAAATTATGTTTGAAAGACTAATGATTTTTTTAAAAGAATTATTTATTAAATATTTTTCAACTCGCCTAATAGAAAGTCTCTGCCTCCTTTGCTCAAATCAAGCCCAGGAAGTTTTTCGCCTTCAAACTCTACACGACTTTTGGTTTTGTCAAAGCTTTTGATTTTTGCTAAATTGAGAATATGAAACCTATCTACACGTTTTATATCTATAGATTCTCCAATAATATTTTCTATTTCTTTCAAAGACTGCGTAATCAAATGCTTAGAACCTTGCGTGAGATTGAGCCAACAATAATTTCCTTCGGAAACAAAATAAGCAATATCTAAGACATTAAACTTCATTTTTTTATGTCCCGATTTGAAAACAACAAATTGGTCTTTTGACTCTTCCTGCTCAAGTTTTATTTTTTCTATAACATCCTCAAGCCTATGAATATCCCATGGCTTATCGATAAACGCTTTGACTCCCAACGAAATGGCTTTTTGTGCATTTTCAAAAGTAGCTTCTGCACTTACCATTACTACAGAAGTATGAACCCCACGTTCTCGAATTTGCTCCAAAAATTGCAACCCCGTTTGGTGCGGCATATTGATGTCTAAAAATATGACATCGACAGGATATTCTTGGATATATTCATCGGCTTCCGCCGTACTTCGAAACACCCCCATTACCTTGACCGATTCAATATCATTCAGGTCCATTTCCATTAATTCACGAGCTTTCCGCTCGTCCTCAACGACAATTACTTCTAATTTTTTCTCCATAGTTTTACCAATTTACATGTTGGTGCAAAACTAGCATATTTTTAGCTTACTTTCAATAAAAAGTGATGAAAATAGAAGACCGAGCTCCTCTAATTTGCCCTTTTGAATCATAAATGTCTGATAATCTGTATGTATATTTTTTATCTACATTAGACAAAATGTTTAATTGTCTCTTGAGCATTTTCAAGCCAGTTCCTGTTGAATGAATTTTGTTTTCATTTGCTTTTGCCAATCCCAAGCCATTATCTTCTACCGAAATGAGGAGTTTATCTTTTAATTGAATAACATAAACCGATAATTTCCAATTACCGTCTGGCTTGTTATACAATCCGTGCTTAATAGCATTTTCTACCATAGTATGAATACAAAGATTGGGAACCATTATAGACCTCTCTACATTTTTCCCAACAGAAATTTTATAGGACAGCGTATCTTCAAATCGCAATCCTTCCAAAGAAAGATAATGACTCAAAAACTTCAATTCGGTCTCCAACATAGTTTCTGGATTGTCAAAATTGGACAATGCAATTCGTTGTAAATCGGTTATCTTAATTAAATAAGCCGAAGCTTTTTTTATCTCCTCTTTGCGCAATAAATAATTTATACTGGTCATCGCATTAAAGGTGAAATGCGGTATATACTTAGATTTGATAACTTGTAGCGAAAGACTATTTTTCTCTACTTTTTCTTTTAACTCAGCCTCTTGTTTAATTTTTAGTTTTTGTAAAAAATATTTCAAAATAAAATACCCCGAAAACGCTAAAGTTAAAATCAAAAACGCCCAAAACATAAAGGTTTCATAAAAACGAGGCTGAAAAACAATAGGTAGCGATTTTTCAGATTGATTCCAAAGAATACCATCAAAAGAAGCTTGAACTTCAAATTGATATGTACCTGGAGCAATATCAATAATTCGTAATTGTTCGTTAGATTTTAAATAAATCCATGATGCATTGGGTTTAATTCTATATCTAAATTGTATATTATCATGATTCAAAAAAGCAGGGCAAGCAAACTTAATTTCAATATTTCTAAATCTAGATAAGACATGGAAATCTTTCTGTAAAAAAGAATCAAAAACACTAATTCTTTCTTTTTCGTTGTAATATACATATTCGACAAAAGATACCTGAGGAGGTACTTTTGAAAAATTCACTAATTTATTTACATTGAATTTCAAAATTTTGTCCAAACATGGCCAATATAAAATACTATCATTTTCTACAAAAAAATTATTATCATTACCTTCATTAATATTCAACACATCATTTACAGTATATGTTACATAGTTTTCACCTCCTGTTCTTCTCCAAATATCCAAATCAAAGAATATAAGTTCATTTAAAGTGCCGATAATCAACTTGTTTTTCACTTGGGTCAATGCAATAATCATAGAATTGACTTTCAAATTTTTTAAAATAGTTTTTTTGTCATTGTGAAATTCCGACAACATCTTACCTTCCGAACACCAAATAGATTCTTTTTCATCTACTAATACGCTCCATCCGTATTCCAATTCTTTATTCAATACCGATACTTTATTATTATCTAATAATAGAACATTTAACTCACTTTTTAATATCACATTTCCATTTTTTAGAAAATCAAAATCATAAATTAATTTTCCTTTAATTTTTGAATTAGTGCTTAAGTTAACAAACTCCTTTGTTTTAGCATCAAATTTAATAAAATTAGCACCTATTGAAAGATAAATGTCATTTGTATATGGATTACGTTTAATTCCATACATAGCACCCTTATATGGGAATGGATATAGCTTCAATTTAGAATTAACAGAGACGGGTATTTTATCATTTTCAACAAAAGGATACACGATATCTCCAAATTTATTGGATACTACAGGTCCACGAGCTTCATTCGATTTAAAACCAGCAATTAAAATCCTATTTTTTTTCAAACTCCCATCAAAGCTATAAATTCCATCCGAATATGAGCTAAAAAAGAACGAATTTTTTGAATTTTTATTTATAAAGATTACGTTTTCCAACTTAAAATTATCCTTAAAAAGTACTTCTTCTACTCCTGAATTATAAATACAATTCATTCCATGTTCAGTTCCAACATACAAATTACCTTGAGCATCTTTTAAAAAATCCCAAATAATATCCATCTTTTGGAATGAAACCAATCCTTTATTATCAAATATTATACTTTGTATATTCTCTTGATTGTATATATATCCATTTCTAGTAAATCTAAATCTGTCTTGCTCATTAATAAAAATGGGTGGCTTAAAAGAATCTATAAAAAAATGAAAATTTTTATCAATTTGAAAATTATAGATTTTTTGATTTTTAAAACTAATATACTGCTCTCCTTTCAGACACATAGATTGAATATTTGTGAAATGAAAAGATTGAAAACTGGAAATATTTATTCTTTTACTTTCTATTAATTTGTCATTTTTTACGCCTTGAAAATTCAAAACATTTGAATCTAATGTACTTTTGGAATATAATATATAATCTTTGTAAGCCAAGTGTAACTGTACTACATTTCTAATTGTTTTTTTGAGACTAAAATTATTTTTTGCTCTATCAAACTCACAAATATGGATGGAAGAATCCATTTGGAAATTAAATCGAATCAGGTTATTATTTACAAACGTTACTTTTGTTTGAATTGGAGTCTTAATGTTCTCTTTTACAGGAATTTCATAAAAATAATATTTAGGTTTATTTCCATTAATAATGGCGTATTTTAACATTCCATTTCTAATAGTATATAGCACAAAAATAAAGCCATCTTCCAACTCTTGAATCGATTCTACTTGCTGAGGGTAATACTTTACATTATCTTCATTAACAAAGGACATCATAGTCTTTCCATCCCATCGAGCTATTCCTTCACGAGTTCCAATCCAAAGAAATCCTTTTTTGTCTCGAAATAGATATGTAATCTGAATTTGAGGCAGCCCCTCTTTTACCCCAAAAGATTTGGAGACCTGCTTGGTATAGATAGCATTATTCGCACTGCATATATTTACAAAAAAAATATATACACATAATAAAACACTGTATTTTAAATAAAATTTTTGACGATGCAATTTGTCTTGATTTTTTTAGCAATTGCAAATATAGCGAAAAAAGATACAGTTCAAAATTATTAAAAAAAACGAATAACATTATCATCCAAATATGTATATAAAAGGAATCAATATTTGAGACCGTTGCAAAACTCTTGAAAATTTAATATTAAAAAACTAAAATGCTTCAATCTTCGTCGTTACTCAAGTTTTTCTAATCCTCCTTATCCAAAGGTAATTTGGATTTAAAAAAAATAACTATTCTTATGATTTCATCCCATACCCCAATCCTGTTTTCTCAATAACAATTGAAGAACGTGCGCCTCTTATTTGTCCCGAAGCACTATATAGATTTTCTAATTTAAAACTATATTTAATCGAGTCTGAATTTAATATTTTCAATTGTCTATCGAGCATTACCAATCCTGTTCCTGTTGAATTTTTCTTTGTTTCATTTACATTTCCAACTCCAACACCATTATCTTCTACACTAAGAATAATTTTATTTTTGAATTTAATTACATAAATTCTCAACATCCAATCACTCTCTATTTTATTATACAATCCATGTTTTATAGCGTTTTCCACCATAGTGTGAATGCATAAATTTGGAACAAGTGTATTTACATCTATATTTTTATCAAGTATAATTTTATAAACCAATGACTCTTCAAATCTAAGTTTTTCCAATGACAAATAATTATTCAAGAATTTCAACTCTGTTTCAATTTCAATTTCGGGTTTTTCAAAATTGGTTAATGCAATTCGTTGCAATTCTGTCATTTTCACTAAATATGAAGACGCTTTTCGTATTTCTTTTTTTCTCAGTAAATAGGTAATACTAGTAATTGCATTAAAAGTAAAATGGGGGATATATTTGGACTTAATCACCTGAAGTTGCAAGTTATTCTTTTCCAATTGTTTTTTCACTTCATGACGATGTTTTATTTTTTGTTTTTCTAAAAAGAAAATCACAATCATACTACCCAAAGCAAAAACGATTACAAAAAAGAAAATCCAAAAAAAGCCCGTTTCATAATATCTTGCCTGAATAATTAAAGGGGGTATTTTTTCACTTTCACTCCATTTGATTCCATCAAATGAACTTTGTATTTCTAGGGTATATATCCCTGGCGAAATATTGATTAATCGAAGTAATTGATTTGATTGCAAATCAATCCAAACGCTATTTGGGGTGATTCTGTATCTATATTTCAAATAAGAATTTTTCACATACAATGGATTGGAAAATCCTATATCTATATTCCTAATATCTTTACCAAGCCTATATTCATCTTGATTTAAGCTTTTGGTCAATGACATTTTCTTATTTCCATTATACACAATGATTTCATCCACTGTTACTTTGGGAGGAATTGTATCCACATTGGTTAGAATTCTAGGGTCAAATTGTAGAATCTTGTCTAAACAAGGCCAATATATTGTACTATCCGTTTTATCAAAAAAGAAATTGTTTTGATTTCCTTCCAAAGTGTTCAAATCATTGCCTATTGTATATGCAATATACTTCTCCTTGCCACTGCGGTACCATTCCTCCAAATCAAAAAAGATTATGTCCCTATAGGTTCCTATTACCAGCCATTTTCCATATTCAATCATTGAAAGAATAGACGTAGATATTTTTAATTTTTTTAGATATTGTGAATTTCCATTTCTTGTACAAATCAAACTGGAACTATAATTTTCCCAAATTCCGTTGTTTTTATCACATAAAATTGCATAACCGAGCCTCTTAAACGTAGTCAACTCTTTATAGCTACCATTTAAGCTTACCAAATAAGACTCGCTTGAAGTTTTTACAGCCAATTGTCTATCTTTGGTAAAAGCTATTGAAATAATATTATTCTTTTTGAGAGTATCCAATGCCGTTTGAAAGTGAGCCATTTTTTTTGTTTTGGCATCAAACTTAAAAATCATCGTTATATTTGAAAAATAAATATCTTGTGTCAAGGGGTCTATTGTAGAAGTGTATATCTCTCTACCTTTAGGAAAATCAAACAATTGAAGCTTATTATTCGAAAGAAATGGTATCCGTCCTTTCATAGACACTGGAATCAATAAATCATTTTTGTCATTACAAATAAATCCAAATCCCCCCGTGTTGTCTACTACAGGAATTGATACTTTTTCAAATGTTTTTTTATCTTTGGATTTAAAAATACCATTTGTAAACGAACTAAAATAATAAACACCTTTTTTATCTCGAGTCATACTCCAGATATTGTCAAAATCATCATTCAACCTAAGTTTTATCTCTCGGATTCCCATTTTAAAAAAATTGAACAATCCTAAATCTGTTCCAATGTATAAATTACCACTTTTATCTTTTTCTATGCAGTAAGGTATTGGGATATTATTGATAGTATATACTTTATTAAAATCATAATATTTGTATTGCTTAGATGAATTTTCATACAACACACCACTTATATTTGCAATTATTGATTGACTCGAAACAACTTTGAAAGGCAATGGATGATAAAACAAATTTAATTTTTTAGATGCACTGACTTCAAAATGAATCCATTCATTCTTCTTATAATCTATGAAAGATTTGGACAATTCTTTATTTCTATGTGAAATTTTTTGGCTATGTTCAAACAATTTGTTAACTACAAATTTTTGAGTGAGAATTTCACCTGATTTTAGCATTTTGTACTCACCCATTTTTTTTGTAACCTCAGCATTATTTGTATAATATACAATTCCATCTTCTACTCTCAAAATCCATTTTGCACCAGTCGTAAACACCCCTTTTGAAATAGTATTTTTTTCTCTATCAAAAAAATAAGTATACAATTTTTGGTCTCTAATAAAAGTAATTTGAATCAATGAATCATTTACGGGATCAATATTTAGCTGTTCAATATTATTAAACATAGCCCCAATTAATTTATAATGTTTTACTTTGGAACCACAAACCGTTACAAATTTTATAATATCATTATTTAATGGCTTAAAAAAGACTAATATATTTGAATTGGGAAATTCCTCAAACCCTTGAACATACTCATACGATTCTTTTAACTGATTGGTATACGATATCAAATTTTTCCCATTCCATTTTGCAAAAGTATATCGTGTGCCTATCCATACAAATCCTTTGCTATCGGTATACAAGGTGGAAATTTGCATTTGAGGCAGTCCATCACTTGCCAAAAACTGACGCGCCGAATATTCATCTTCTATCATTCCCGACTCATTTCCAAACATTGAAATGGAAAAGAGTAAAACCATTAAGACACTAACAATACATTTATTCATTTCTTCTTAAAAAAAAGTCTTATTTTACAAAAATAAAACGAACAACAAAAAAGGTATAAAAAAAACACCAAAAAACATTATAAATAACATTTTTTGGTGTTTAAAAAAAGATGTAAACATGAAAAAATCTTTTTTTGAGTCTTTTGATTTCGATAGTATTTTGGTAAAAACTACGATGCAAAATTACATGCTTTAGCCTTGACGAAAATACAATCTGGATAAAAATAGGGATTTTTTTGACGAACCGATTATCTCATATCCAAATACTCATAACCTTTGTAATCTTTTTCTAAAAAACTAAACAGGCTAGAAGCCACGGCTTTGTTCTCTTCTCTTGATGCAATGGCATAGCTGACACGAACACCCGAGCGCTCATAGATTTTTGAACCCATTACAACATTATCTTTTGTATTAATGGTCAAATCAATTTTAAAAATATTTGAATTTTTTTCTAAGGGAATCAACTCTAGTATCTTTACATTATTTTTCAATTCCTCTTTGACTCTATATTTAAAAAGTTTTTTATAATTCTTTATAAAATCAAAAGGCGTTTCAATTTTATTTTTCTTTACCAAAGGATTTATTTGCACTTCTTTGGTTTCGTGATTGATATTTGCAATAGATTTTCCGTCCGATTTGATATCTAATTTATTGATATTGATATAAAACTGATTGCCTTTCACTACATATTGACCCGAAAAATTTTCTTTCTTGGTGGAATTAGGAATGTCTATTGTAGCATTGTATTTAAAACTATAGGAAGTTAATTTGCCATACCGAATATGGAGCGCTTCTAATATTTGTTGCGCTTCCACATCTATATTTTTTGAATCTACAGGCTTCAAAGTCTTCACTTTCGATTTTGGCTTGGCTTTCACCTGCGAAAACATAGGCATACACCCAAAAAACAATACTAAAACTACAAAATACTTCATCTATTCAAAATCAAACAACAAATATAACTACCTTGGGATAGAAACGGCTTTATAAAATAAAAATTTTATAAAAAACGAGGTTATTTTCTACGAAAGAAATCTAAAAAGGTCTTTCGTCGTCCGAATGATCGGCAGCGCTGTCATTTTGCCTAGAATAAGGCTCTATTTTCCATGCGCGTACTTCAGTATAATAGCGCCCATTGTGCTCTCTACTTTCTATATCGATACTAGATTGGATGGCATCGCCTACGTTGTATCTAAATTGAGCTACGCCTTCGCCTCTTACCGACAAGCATACTTTGCGGGGAATTTTAGCAAACGTCTCCATTACAAACTCTCTTTTTCTCCACTTTCCATTAGAACTTTCGCCTGATTGTTCATCAAAAATTTGAATAATTTTTCCTTGTAAATACATAACAATTAACTAGTTAATGAATTACAAATATAAAGTTTTTTTTATTTAATTCAATATTTTTTAATATTTTATGCTAAATTTGTCCACTTTAAATCTAAAAAAAATTCCGATTTATGAATAATTTGTATAATAAGTATGCGCACTTACTCACCAATTATTGCTTAGAAGTACAAAAAGGAGATAGAGTTCTTCTCAAATCTACCTATCTAGCTGAACCTCTTTTGATAGAATTATTAAAGGAAATAACAAAAGCTGGAGGGCATCCCGTATTGGATATAGAAATTCAAAAATATGAATCTTCGCTTCTTATGAACGCCGAAAAACATCAGTTGGATTGGGTCAATCCTTCTACAAAATATTGGAACGAAAATTTTGAATGTTTCTTATATATTCGTGCGCCTTTTGAGCAAAAAGATACTACGCCTGTAGATCCCGCAAAAAGACAAGCGGTAAAAGAAGCCCACAAAGAAATTCATAAAACCTATATGCATCGAACAGGCAATCGTTCTATGCGCCGAAGCTTATGTCAATTTCCTACCATTGCCAGTGCCAAAGAAGCAGGAATGAGCTTGGAAGAATATGAAAAATTTGTTTTTGACGCCTGCAATTTATTTGATGAAAATCCATTAGCGACTTGGCAAAATTTTGGGAAAAATCAACAAAAAACGGTTGATTATCTCAATTCAAAATCAAAAATCCGCTATGTAGGATCCAACATAGACATTACTTTTAGCGTAAAAGATCGTTTGTGGATCAATTCTGATGGAAAAACCAATATGCCTAGTGGCGAAATTTATACCGCACCTGTAGATGACAGTATGAACGGATGGGTATTATTTACACTACCTTCGGTATATATGGGCGAACGAGTAGAAAATGTAAGATTGGAAATAAAAGATGGCTATATAGAAAGCTGGACCGCTACAATGGGAAAAGAATTTTTGGACAAAATTTTTGAAATTCCTGGTGCAAGACGTTTTGGAGAAGCAGCTATTGGGACAAACTACAAAATCCAACAAGCTACAAACAATATCCTTTTTGATGAAAAAATAGGTGGGACTATACACTTAGCTATTGGCGATGCCTACAAACAATGTGGCGGCGTCAACGAAAGTTCTATCCACTGGGATATGATTACCGATATGACGGATGGCGAAATTTATGCCGACGATGAATTGTGCTACAAAAACGGTAAATTTATCGTATAATCATACGCTATTATGACGCTAAACCAAGCATTTATCTTCAAAATTATCAAATTTGGCATCGTAGGATTCCTTGGTTTTGTCATTGATTTTGGGCTTACTTATTTGTTTAAAGAAAAACTGAAAATGAATAAGTTTGTGGCGAATGCACTAGGATTTACTATAAGCGCAATTGTCAATTTTACGATAAATAGAATG
>JBIPPG010000217.1:0-4748 GCA_044368545.1 Chitinophagales bacterium
AAGTTTTATAGATTTGCTTAAAAATATTCTTTTCTTAAAAGATGGAAGCTATATCCATAGGATGGGCATAAAAACAGAACGGTGTACTATATTAAACATAACTTCTAATGAAACAATGTATTTAGAGGCTGATGGAGAAGCCTATGGTTCGGGTAATTTTTCATTTGAAATAATTTCTGATATCATTAATTTTTATTGATTATTATAAAAATAATTAAAGTTAAGTGGGTTTTGGCACAAAATTTGATAGATTTTCATTTGAATTTTAAGTGAAATCTGTGAAATTGAATTTCAACATTTTTAAATATGCGCTTTGTATCATCTTATTGATACAGTCTATTACTATATTTGGTCAAGTACATATTGAAAATGCAGATAATGTAGTCGTTCACGATGAAAGTAATGTTCAGTTTTTTGGAAAAAATACAATAAAATCTGAATCAGGTGTTATTGAATTTTCAGAAAATGTAAAAAGCAAACTAACTAAGAAAGAGCATTACAATAGAACTTCATCGTTTGTGAAGCATAAAATGGGTTCTTCTAAAGTATTATTCGCTAGAAAAAATCCAATAAGAAAAGGTCGTTTGGTAGTAGCAAAAGAAGAAAAAATAAATTTGCCATTAACCCAACTACAAGTTATTGCAAAACATACAAAACAGCAATGTTATGTAGATACAAAATCAGCAGAAGTCACCTCCGCTCTCAATTTGTTTGAAAATCAAAATTGTTTATGTAGTTTATATTCTAAACCTTTTATTAATAATTCATTAAATAAAAATATTGAGGTTCAGGACGAACAAAAAAATAAAATTTCAAACGATTTTATAGAAGAAAACAAACCTTATTTGTATCTTCACGAAAATGCTATAGAAGAAAACAAATTTATCCCAATAAATAAAAACTTAAAAGATTTTAATACCCTTTTAACCATACATGGAGAAAGAGGTCCCCCATTTTTTTCTTTAACATATAAAAACAATAAATTAACGTAAAGAAAAAATTTTAAAAATCAAAATAATTAACAAAATCATGAAAAAAATAATATTAATAGTTGTTTTATTTATAGCTAACTTTTTAAATGCACAATTAAAAGTAGGAAGTAATCCTACCACCATTGGTTCAACAAATAATATCGAAATTGAAGCGGCTTCATCGGATAAAGTTTTTGTAAACAAAACGGATGGTAGAGTTTTTATCCAAAATAAACCTACTGCAACTTCTGTAGATAGTGTGGTAATGAGAGATGCTAATGGTGAGATACGTCAAATATCTATTGCACGACTAATGGGAATGCAGGATTTTGATGGCGATGGTTTGTCAAATAACACGGATAGTGATGATGATGGCGATGGAATAGCTGACGCATCAGATAAATGTCCATTACAATACGGATGTGCATCCAATCCTACAGGAGGTGCTACTCACGGATGTATGGTTAATTGTATTTTAAATAATTCTCAATCTTCAAATGGAACGGCTATCATTAGTGCATTCACAAATTGTAGTGCAGCTTCTGCAGGTTCACTTCAATTAGGAACTGCTGTTTCGGGTGTTACTCAAACTATTACGGCTACCGTTACTACTGCTGGAACGTACAATATTATTGCATCCGCTAATGGCGTTACATTTGTAGGAACAGGTTATGTAGCTGCTGGAACTCAAAATATCGTATTGACTGCAAGTGGTACGCCACAAGCTTCGGTTACTTTTACTTATACATTAAATACAAATCCAAATTGTAGCTTTAATCGATCTGTTACTAGCTCAGTATCTCAATCAATTGGTGGATACAACTGGTGTTGGGGTTCTTGTAATGGAGGTGGACAAGGTGGTAGTGATGTATTCCAAACGGGGTATGCCAATGTAGGAAGCTCTTTTACTTTAGGTGCTGGAAATTATAGATTGTCTTATAGCTTGCCATTAGAGGCTAGAGGAAAAACATATTCTGGAGCTCCAAATAAACCAATTGCGGGTACAGTATGGGTAAGAATAGTAAACACAGGAACTGGTGCTGTATATTTTGATGGAACTTCATCAGGAAGAGGAACTTTCTCTGGATGTACTCCAAGAGGAACAGGCGATCATACGGCTTCAGGATGGTTATCTGCTACATCAGGTGTAGGTGCATTACCTGCAGGAACCTATCAAATCCAAGTAAGAGGAGAAAGTTATATGGGTGGCTGTGGTAGCTGGTCTAGCGACTACTGGGCTGGATGTTGTCCAAGTCTTCAAGGTGGTGGAACAGTAAATGTGACTGCACAATAATCAGAGATTTATTATTAAAGCTTAATGCTAAAGCCGCTTGTATACTTGCAAGCGGCTTTTTTTATATTAGCGGCTTTTTGGCATAGTATTTGTAGGTATCTGTTCTATAAAAACTATTATAATGATTGTTAATTCTAGATGTTTTGTGTTTTTTTTGATTATATTTATTACTTTCAAAGTTGATGCACAGCTAAAAGTGGGGAATAATAAATCAATAATTTCGGGTAATACTTATTTTGAAATTGAAACTACCAATGGGTCAAAAGTGGTAGTTAGAAAAGATTCTGCTATGATGGGAATTAATAATACAAATCCTAGTAATAGATTGGAAATTACCCATGGAACGTCGGGTAATTCTGGCTTGCGTTTTACTGATTTAAACTCTGCAAGTACAGCAACTACTTCTTCTAGTAAGGTTTTAGGATTAAATAGTTTAGGTGATGTTATTTTAACGAATGTCCCTGGAACGCAAAATATTGTTGATTTTTCAACTGTAACTCCAACAACTTCAGGGGTAGTTTTTACACCAAATACACCTTTAGATGAATCTGTAGTGTATCAATCTGCTGTAGACAATAGTATGTGGACCTATAATGGAACAGCTTATGTAACCTATACCGCCCCCGCTTCTACTGCTTGGTTCACTGCCGGAACAACCAATGATGCTGGAAATAGTAAAACTTCAAATATTTATAGAACGGGTAATGTGGGTATTGGTGCAACAGTACCAGCAACAAGATTACATATTCAAGGAATTCAAGCTACACTAGGCGCAAATGCCAATGCAACTATGTTACGTATGTCTAGACCAACTTGGTCGGGTTTTAAATTTGGAAGTGCTGCTCAATTTAATTTAGGAACCTATGATGATGGGGTCAATCCTGTTCATTCAAAATCTCGCTTAGATATAGCATTAACTAATATAAACGATGAAACAACTTTCTCCAATATAATGACTTGGTTAGGAAATGGAAATGTTGGTATTGGAACCACGGCTCCTATAAGTCGACTTGAAGTCAATGGCTCGGCAACTAATACAACTGCATTCAATGCGGCAGCCGGTACTACAATAGATTTTTCAAGAAGTAATTTGGCCTATACTACTGCTAGCGCAGGTGCATTTACGCTTACAAATATTAAAGATGGAGGAACATACACTTTAGCGGTTCAAGGTACTACATCTGGCACAGCGAGTTTTACAGCTACTACTTTTACCTTTAGGTTAGTAAACAATGTGGCAACTATCGCAGGAAAACAGACTTTGTACACATTTCTTGTGATGGGATCTACTGTATATGTGTATATGACAACAGGATTTTAATATGAAAAAAATAACATTTATTTTAGGGTTGCTGTTTGTGCTAAATGCAGAGGCACAATTTGTGGGTACTCCATACATTATCCCTGATACTAGACCTATTCTGGATCAATTGGGTGTAAACCCATCGTTTGCATTCAGTACTCGAAAGTTAAGAGAAGGATACACTGGTTTTGCTTTGCGAATTAGACGTTCTTCTGATAATGCTCAGGCAGATGTCGCTTTTGATAATACTAGTATTGTTTCAGATAATAGTATCGTAAATGTTGCTATAGCAGGCGGGGGATTGGCTGTAGGGAATACGCTTACGTTAGCTAGTTTCAGAAGTGGAAATACCCTGTTTGTTTCTATTTGGTATGATCAAGGTGCCAATGGATATCATGGAGTACAGACCACTACATCTAGACAGGCGGTGTTTAGTTTAAATGTAATGGGTTCTTCCAATCAATATGCCTCTTTAGTATTTACGGGTACTTCTAAACATAACGTAACCGTAAATCAAACATTGCCAGTATTATTAGGCAGTGGCTTAAGAGGAAGTGTCATGATGATTGGAAATGTACAAAATGGAGTAACTACCAATAATTCATTCGGGCACTCTGACATAAGCGACAATAATATTCGATGGTCTACGCACATGAACTGGCCAGATGGGGCAAACCAAATGTACACCGATCTAGGATCATCTACTGATGCTGTAAGAAGTTTTTTAAATGATGGCAATGTAGGTTTAGGTAAGAACAAACAATACACCATAGTTAGAGCAACCTCTAGCAAAATTGTTCGAGTTAGTGGAATAGATCGAAATAATACTACACTAGGTGTAACTTCTCGTACTTGGTCTGCAGGTTCTACTTTTGGTGTAGGATTAACAACAGGCTCATTGGATGTTAATTTTAATCAAAACGGCTTTACGGGAAATATCCCTGAATTTATTTTATTTCCAGAGCCCCTAACCTCATCACAATTCACACTAGTTGAAAATAATCAAATTCTGTTTTGGGGAGCTTATTAATATTTTAAGACAGTTCAAATCATAACAGAAGTTTAAATAGTGCTTTTTATCAAGTATTATGAGCACCTTGTTTATTATTATTAAATTTTCTACCGAAGTTGAATTTCTTGGAATAGGAGAAGGTGGATATTCTGACGGCGTTCATTTCTT
>JBIPPG010000218.1:0-4711 GCA_044368545.1 Chitinophagales bacterium
AAATGTCTTCAAAGAATTTTAAAGCATTATGCAAATTGAGCTAACCGATGATGCCTACGAGCATTTATTGTATTGGCAAAAATCGGGGAATAAATCTATATTACAAAAAATTGAAAAACTAACTGATGCCATTATTGAAAATCCATTTGAAGGAATTGGTAAACCTGAGGCTTTGAAATATGACCTCACAGGTAAATGGTCAAGACGAATAAGTCAAGAACATAGAATTGTATATCGCATAGCAGAAAATTCTTTAATAATTTATTCGCTCAAAGGGCATTATTAAAGTAATTATATATGTATTTTATCTAAAGCGAATAGAGTTAACTATCTATAGGGTTTTAATATCTTTGATAGAATTCATATAAAATCAAACCAAATGTTTTGAAAATAGTATTTTTGCAAAAAGAATCAAAATGAACATTGCGGAGTTTTTTAATGTTTTTGAAAAAAGTATACAGGATTATCATGTCTTGAATTCTTTAGAGCAAAAATGCGTAAATCCTTATACAGCCAATAGTTTTGAATCAATCTTGTATCACAAAAACTGGATAGATACCGTACAATGGCATTGCGAAGATGAAATAAGAAATCCAATGATTCCATTGGAAGAAGCTCTTCATTTTAAACGAAAAATTGATGCGTTGAATCAAGAACGAACCGATAAAGTAGAACAAATTGACGATTTTTTTATAGCTAAATATTCAAACGTAATTCCACTTGAGAGTGCTACTTGGAATACCGAAAGCCCAGCTTGGGCCATCGATAGATTGTCAATATTGGCATTGAAAATATACCACATGCAAGAAGAGCTCCAAAGAAAAGATGCTTCAATGGACTATTTTTCTCAAATTCAATCAAAATTAGATATTTTACAATTACAAAAATCCGATTTGATAATTTCTATCAACGAGTTGCTTACCGATATTGCTAATGGTAAAAAAGTAATGAAAGTATATCGTCAAATGAAGATGTATAACGACATGGAAATGAATCCAATATTGCGTAAAAATAAGATGGTATAATATGATTACAAAACGAATTTTAATACTTCGTTTTTCTGCTTTAGGCGATATTTTGATATTGCTCCCTTTATTGAAATCGATTCAAAATAAGAATACAAACTACCATTTTACAGTTGCGTCTATCCCAAAGCTAGCTTTTTTGTTCAAAGATATTCCAAACGTTGATTTTATTGGGGTTGAATTTAAAGAAAACTATAAAGGTTTCAAGGGGTTGATAGATTTATTTCATGTTTTTTATGGTATAAAATTTGATGCGGTGTTGGATTTACACGATGTTATTCGCACCAAGGTTTTAAAGCTTTTGTTTAAAATGGTTGGAACACCTGTCATTACATTTGAAAAAGGACGAGCCGAAAAGAAAAAATTAATAAAAGAAACAACAAAAACTCTGCCCAAGATTCCTTCGACTTTTGAACGATATTTTGCTGGGTTTAAAGCTTTAGATAATGAGTTTGAAATTATTGAAAATCAATTGTTTGAAAAAATAGAATTGAATGAAAAATGCGCTAAATTTATAGGTGATTTTGATTCAAAATGGATTGGAATTGCTCCTTTTTCCAAGCATAAAAGCAAAGAATATAGCCTTGAAAAAATAAGTGAAATTGTGAATAGTTTCTCTAACAAAAGCAATGTGAAATTTATCTTTTTTGGATATGGAGACGCTGAAAAAAATCAAATTGATAGCATTTTTAAAGATAATGAAAAAGTGAAAAACGCTATTTCTAAATTTACTATTGAAGAAGAATGTGCTATGATTTCTAATCTAGACATAATGATTTCTATGGACAGTGCCAATGGACATCTTTCGGCATTATTTGGAGTGCCTACTCTTACTATTTGGGGAGCAACGCATCCTATAATTGGATTTAAACCTTATTTACAACCCATAGAAAATCAAATTTTACCAAACTCAGATTCATATCCTTTTCTTCCCGTATCTATTTATGGCAAAGTTAAAAAACCTGAACATGAAAATATTATCAATTCCATTCAACCAGAACAGATTGTAATAAAAATAGAAGAAATATTAAAGCTCCGTTAGACGTTTCTTTTCATTTAAAAATTCGTTCCAAATTTCAGCAACTATATCACCTGCAGGTAAAATTTTATCAAAATTGGCACTAACTTGTCCTATTTCCAGTTCGCCTTCTACCATATCACCTTCAAACATGCCTTTTTTTGCACGTCCTTTTCCCAATAGTTCCTTTAAAGTGTCTAAATCTTTCCCCATAGTTTCGGCCATCTCAACTTGGTTGTAAAACTCATTTTTCAATAAACGAACAGGAGTTAACTGCTTCATCATCAATTTTGTATCTCCTTCTTGTGCTTGTATTACTTTATGCTTGAATGCATCGTGTGCACTACTTTCAAGCGAAGCAACAAATCTACTTCCAATTTGAACCGCATCGGCACCTAATGCAAAAGCCGCCAACATACTCTTGCCACAACCAATTCCGCCTGCTGCAATTAAAGGAATATTAATAGCTTTTCTAACCGCTGGAATCAAACAAAGCGTGGTAGTTTCTTCACGCCCATTGTGTCCGCCTGCTTCAAATCCTTCTGCTACCACTGCATCAACGCCTGCGTCCTGACTTTTTAATGCAAACTTAGCGCTACTCACTACATGAACAACTTTAATTCCTTCATTTTTTAGAATTTGAGTCCATGTTTTTGGATTTCCTGCAGAAGTGAAAACGATAGGAACTTTGAATTCTATGATGCTTTCGATATGTTTATCAATATCGGGGTACAACAAGGGAAGATTGACTGCAAAAGGCTTATTTGTGTGCGCTTTCATTTTGGATAAATGTTCTCTCAGTACTTCGGGGTACATAGAGCCAGCCCCAATAATACCTAAGCCGCCAGCTTCGCTCACTGCATGTGCCAGTTTCCAGCCACTACACCATATCATTCCAGCCTGAATAATGGGTTTTTTAATTCCAAAAAGTTTACAAATGGGATTCGGATTCATATAATTTAAATTAGATTTTTTTTGTTTATAAAATTTTGATTTTCAATGAACCAAGTTGTGCTATTTTCAATTTTACTGAGGTCTTCGTCGTGCGTATTTATCAGAATAGTATGGCTTTGGCAGTATTGCAATACTATTTCTTTAAGCTTTTTTCTTTTGGATAAATCTAAAAATGCTGTAGGTTCATCTAACAAAACGAATGGCGTATTTCTTGCCATTGCACGGGCTATAAATATCCATTGTCTTTCGCCTTCGCTCAATTCTTGAATATTTCTATTCATAAATTGCTCTATTTCAAAGGTTTTGATACAATCTTGTATTTGATTTGAAGCTATATTTGAAAATGAAAATACTTCATGAACCCACAAATCGGATTTTGGCTGTGAAGCGTAGCAAATGCTGATAATTTCAGATAATTCTATGGCATTGTATTTTGATAGTTCACTTTGATTTAGAATTATCTTTCCTAAATAATTTCGGATTTGTCCCGTCAAAATATTAAAAAAAGTGGTTTTCCCAATTCCATTATCGCCATAAATTGTATGAATTTTATTAGCTTCAAACACTATATCAACTTCTTTAAAAAGAATTTTATCGTGAATTTTAAAAGTAAAATTATCGAGCTGCATCATAATTTTGAACGTCTAAATAATAAAAACAACGTAAATGGAACTCCAAAAATACTCATAATAATATTAATAGAAATAATTTGATTAAAAATATATAAATGACTGATATATAAACAAATAAGTGAAATTATTGAAGCAATACTCGAAGCATAAAAAAGCAAATATTGATGTCTATTGTCTCTCAAAATCATCTTAGCTATATGCGGTGCCATTAATCCCAAAAATCCAATAGGACCTGCAATAGCTGTAATAATTGCCACCAAAAAAGAAGCAATCCATACTATTTGATTGGTAAATAAAGTTACATTCAAGCCCAGATTAGACGCATATTGAGCGCCCAAAAGGTATTTATTAGCACTAGAAGCATTTCTATAAAGCATTATATATCCAATAATAACTGTCATTGCCAACAGTACTATTTTGTAGGATTCAATTATATCAAAACTGCCCATATTCCACATAAAATTTTGTTTGAGTTGGATATTGGTCATATAAGTCTCCAAAAACTGCTGTATTGCGCCCGAAAATGTACCAATTAGAATTCCCGTAAGTATTACCAACGATTGATTAATACTTTTTTGCATTATTTTTTTTATAAAAAAGAGCATACAATAGGCACCCAAAAGTGAAAATAAAATTTGTAACAAAAACAATAAAATTGCATTAAATTCTATATTAAAAAAATTACCTAAACTGGACGAAAAGAATATTAAAATACTGATATACAAGGATGCAATAGGAGAGATGCCCAATGTAAATGGAGATGCCAAAGGATTTTGAAAGAGCGTTTGTAAATATAAGCCAACCATTGCCAATCCAATTGCGGAAAATATTGCAGCGAGAATAGAAAATATTCGCATTTGAAAAATTATTTGGAGTGTATTAAAATCCATTTGATAGTTTTGCAAATCAAAAGGATTGTCTCTGAAAAATAAATTGAGTATAATGAACGTTACATTCAATAGTAATATTAAAAAAAGGACTTTTTTTGAAGGCAAGTAAATCAAAATTAGGAATACAAAAATAAAAAAATAAAATGGAAAAAATTAGAATTCTTTGGGCGGATGATGAAGTGGATTTTCTCA
>JBIPPG010000219.1:0-4698 GCA_044368545.1 Chitinophagales bacterium
TTTTTTCTTGGGTGTTTTCATAATAATTCAAATTTAAGGATTTTGAAAACACTCTCTTAGTTTTGAACTAAATCAGTCCACTTTTTGCTGACGATTTACAGTACATCTGGCGCAATAACCATCAATAAATGAAGCGGTATGCGGCAGATTAAAAAATCGGTCAGCTATTAACTTTGATATTTTTTCTTTAGAATTTTCAGATAAACTGCTCAATTCTGAAATAATATTCAATTCACTGCCCAAAAAGAAAAATGGCGATACAAAAAGCCAATCGTGCTTTATTAAAAAAGCATTAATTTCTTTATACTTATTAAGTAGTACAACCTGATCTTTACCATGTGAAATCAATTTGTCGTAATGGTAGTCTTCAACTGTGGTAAACATTTTTTTTACTTATTCAACAACAATAATTAAAATAGAACAAAATCAAAGATGTAATTTCATAATTAATAATTATCTCTTGATTGTTTGATTAAAAATTAAATTTAAGAAAAAATATTAAGGTAACATGACAAAATTAAAGAAAACAACCAATAAAAGCGAAAATATAATTGGTTTCTCAACGGTATATTAAAATCAAAACTCTACATGAGTTGGAAGAACAAAAAAAGAGAATAATTCAATAATTATGAGTTTTTTACAAGGTAGTAAAATGTTAATTATCTTTACTTTCTATAATATATTTAAGGAATATTTTATCATAAACAAATTAAGATGTCTGAATTAAAACAATTGGATTGGAAAACTTACGAATCCATTACAAAATATATCTATGAAACTTTAGGAAATAAAGCTGGAGTTACAATAACAGGGTATGGTAGTAGCTGTAAAGTTAAAGGTAAATCTGGTGTAAGCCATCAAATTGATGTATTAACTGCACATTCCGACGGCATTCACACCTATGAAACTGCCATAGAATGCAAATATTGGAAAGACAAAGTAAACAAGAAGATTGTTATGGAAGTTTCGTCAATTATTGAGGATGCTGGCATAAGTAAAGGAGTCATCGTTACAAAGAGTGGTTTTACAAAAGATGGGCTTGAATATGCAAAATTCAAAAATATTGGTCTTGTTGAATTAAGAGAATCAACCGATAAAGATTATGAATCTATCCCAAAGGAAATCGAGATTGCGACTTTGCAAATTAATTTAAACATCACTGCTACTCGTCCTAAACTTTTACAAATCAATCTTGGCAATAATCGCAGCTTAGACGTACAAGATGAACTTGATCTTTTCAATTATTATATTGTCCTAAAGGATGGAAAACACATTCCTTTTTATGATTATGTAACTGATTTTCGTTTATATATAGCAAGTCAAAAAAAGATGGATATTGAAATAACGAAAAGCTACAAACTTCCGGAAAGTCATCTTTTTAGAAGAGGCATACCTGAAAGCATTCCATTTGATGA
Organism: Chitinophagales bacterium; assembly: GCA_044368545.1. GTDB lineage: Bacteria > Bacteroidota > Bacteroidia > Chitinophagales > JADJOU01 > CHPMRC01. Next base: position 1,416 of record JBIPPG010000219.1, read on the forward strand.
GGTTACTATTAAAGGGAAGTTAACTCAAAATGATTACAGCAAAAATTTAGAATTTAGCGTAGTTGAAAAAGTATGGCTACTAATGAAATCTATTTTTGAAGAGCGGACATTTTCTATTTCGGAAAATGGAATAGTTATCGAGAACAAGAAGAAGGATTTATAAAAAGAAGCAAACAAACTATATTTGAGAATAAGATATTATTAAATAAATTGATGCTTTAAATATTGTACTGTCAAAAATATTTTTCCATTAAAGATTATCATAAATACCCAAACCCATTATTATGGGCAATAGTAATTAAAGGTTGTATGTTTTCTTTAAACTGGGTTTAATCAAAACTGTCTTTGCAACTCAAATCAGCAAACAATATTGACAAGTCATGAGTTTATATCGCATATCGCGATATGCGATATGAGTTTTAAATTTTTATAAAAAAAGCTTACATCGTAACCAACTTATAGGAAGTACTTCTGCCACTACCTTCTTGTTCAAGAATACCTTTATTGATTAAATCTTGAATATCCCTAAGAGAGGTATCCGTAGAAACTTTTGTTATTTTGGCATATTTAGAGACCGTAAGTTTTCCAAAAAAATCATCCAGAAGTAGTTCCAATATTTTTTGTTGACGTGCATTAAATTCGGTAGTTCGGTTGGCTTCCCAGAATTGAGCTCGCTTTAAGGTTAAGGATATGGTTTCATCTGTTTGTGTCATGGAGCGTAATAAACAATTGAGGAACCATTCCAACCATTCTGTAATGTTTACCTCTCCTTTTTGGGTGCTTTCTAATATGTCGTAATATTTGTTGCGTTCTGCTTGTATTTGTGCGGACATCGAGTAAAAGCGTTTCTTGCTTTGGTCAGCACGAGCCAATTGCATATCTGTTATCGCACGCGCAATACGTCCATTACCATCATCAAAAGGATGTATGGTAACAAACCACAGATGGGCAAAAGCCGCTTTAAGTACTGGATCTATATCTTGATTAGCATTAAACCAATCTAAAAAAGCGGTCATTTCTGTGGGTACTTTGTCAGCGCTTGGTGCCTCAAAATGTATGGTTTCCTTTCCCATTGGTCCAGAGGTTACTTGCATTGCATCGTCGCGCCAAGCTGCTGTCTTTATTTTATGCATCCCGCTTCGTCCTGTTGGAAAAAGTGCGGCATGCCATCCAAACAGGCGTTCATCACTTAGTGGTTCATCATAGCGTTGCGTGGCATCTAATAGCATTTCTACTACACCTTCTACATTGCGCTCTGCAACAACAGCTCCGGCAATTTCAATACCCAATCGTCTAGCAATAGAGGAACGTACTTGTTCAGGATTCAGTTGTTCTCCTTCAATTTCACTGGACTTTACTACATCTAAAGTTAATGTTTTAAGTACTGTTTCTTCTTGTAATCGAAATCCAAGTCCTTGCATCACGCCAAGTATTTTACCTTGTTTATGGCGCACTTCACCCAATAGAGGCGTAATTACTTCTGCATCCCAAGTGAATTGTGTCCAGTCTTTTCTTTGATGGATATACATATTTACCGCATTTTTGCGGTAAATATAAGGGTTAATTACCGCAAATAAAAAATAATGCGGTGATTATTTCAAATTAAAACCGCATTTTTGCGGTGATTATATCTGTTAATCACCGCGTACTAAGGTACAAATTGAAAAGTCTTATCTATTTTCATTAACTAATTTAGCTGCTGAAACTTTGAACTTGTCTCTCAAAACCTGCATGTCTTCGCTTACTTTTCTGTCTAATACTTTGGCATAGTGTTGAGTGGTTTTCAAATTTTTATGTCCAAGCATTTTACTAACGCTTTCAATAGGAACGCCATTGGTAAGGGTTACTGTGGTAGCAAAAGTATGTCGGGCAATGTGGAAAGTTAATTCTTTGTTTATATTACAAGCTGCTGCTATTTCTTTTAGATATGAATTCATTCTTTGATTAGTCAGAATTGGCAATAACTTATTTTGATTTGAGCATTGCGGATGGTTTTTGTATTTTTCTACTATCATTTCCGGTATTGGTAACAATGGTATTTTGGAAGCACTCTCGGTTTTTTGACGGTGAGTAAAAATCCATTTTCCACCATCTATTCCGTAATTTATATTGTTTGTTGTCAAATTTTTAACATCAACATATGCTAAACCTGTAAAGCAACTAAATACAAATATATCTCTTACCAAAGAAAGTCTGTCGATTGTAAACTCTTTATTGATTAAACTCTGGATTTCATCTTCGGAAAGGTATTCTCTTTCAACTTCTTTCAGTTTTGCTTTGTAATTTGAAAATGGATTTTTTGTCATCCAATCATTATCTAAACAAATTTTAATAATCTTGTGGAAGTTTTTAATATACTTAACCGTTGTATTATTAGCACAGTTTCTAACACTTCTCAAGTAAAACTCGTAATCGGCAATAAAAGCATAATCAATTCTATTTATATCAATATCGTCCACGTTGTATTTCCATTTTAAAAAATCAACTGTGTGGCTTAGTGATGTTTTATAACGCTGTAATGTTCCTGGAGCGTATTCTTTACCAACCAATTCTTTTATTTTATTGTTGTGATCTTGGAAGATAGGAACTAGCATACGCTTGGTTTCTGACAAACCAAATAGTTCATTTTTTAAATTCTCAGAAGTAATGCTAATGTCTTTTTTGAAAAGTTTCTTCTCTGCTTCTAAAACTTGATTTTTAAGATAATCAAGATGATTATTAATTGAACGAGCTTCTTCTGAAGTACCTTTAACTTTGTTACCTTCTGAAGACCATTTCTCAGGATTTATGCTTTTGGTTGTACTAAACTCAAATCGTTTGGTATTGACTGTAACTCTAGTGTAGATTGGACAAACTCCTAAATTGTTGGCTTTTGCTCTCTTTATGTAAAAGAGAATTGATACGGATGTGTTCATTGTTGGTGACCTTAAAGTTAGTATTAAATTTATTTGATTTAATAACTACAAACAAGATGTACATTTTTTGAATATGTTGTTGAACACCTTGTCGTAGCGGTGCTTTAGTTGCGAGGTGTCACTTAAATTTTAATTTTTTAGTGACACCTCGAAAGACACCTAAACTTTGAGATTTAATGAATAATTTGATATAATCCTAAAAGAAAAAACCCACTAAATCGTTGAATTTAGTGGGTTTTATAATGATTTATATATTTTCTGGCAGAGAGGATGGGATTCGAACCCACGATGCAGTTGCCCACATACAAACTTTCCAGGCTTGCTCCTTCAACCACTCGGACACCTCTCTTTTTTTGTGGATGCAAAGA
>JBIPPG010000019.1:0-15662 GCA_044368545.1 Chitinophagales bacterium
TTTCAAAAGATTTTCTCCCGCATTTTCCGTAATGCTTTTCTTTTCAATTTCACATCTTAAATTATATTCTATGTCAATGATACCCATTTCGTCCCATCGTTCACCCTCTTCTTGACAATTACTTCTTAGTTTTGAAAAAACATAGTCTGCGCCAACAAAAGATAATGCAAATAGAAAAAGATCTTTATCCTCTCTTAGTGCTTCAGGTAAATGAGAAAATAAATAACCGCTACAAAGTGGTATGAGCTCTTTTACAAAATCTTTATTATAGCGTAAAGTGGCATCAACCAACTCGAAATTCTTTAAACCTAAAAAAATGTCCGGATATCCATTAAAAAATTGAATGTATTCATACCAAGGTCTATCAAAAGCAGCTTTGACAATAGCTTTATCTGCCAAATATTCTTTAGGTACTGTTTTTAAAGCATTAAAGTCTTGCTTAAGTGCTTCTAGATATTTAGTTTTTTCTCACATATTGTATAAAATATTATTAAAAGCCTTATTACTATGGAGTTATACCAATTATTTTACTTTTAACGCCAATATATCTGGATCATTTTTAAGCCTGTCGCTGGCATATTCTCTCAGTTTATAATTTTTACTTACAGCTAATAGAACCAAATCTTTATCATCTTTAAATTCTTTCGAAAAGTGGTATAGTGCAAATTCACCACCACCAGACAAATTAATCAGATTAAGTAAAAATGATTTGTCGTTTTTCAATCTATCACTTAATGCTTCAAAAAAGCTGAAACCTACATTAAGCCAACGTCCATAAGCGTCAAATTCAGACCAATATTCTCCACATAAATTTGCAGCATTTAAAGCAATTTCCTCATCATCTTTGAGTCTATTGCTAACAGAACTAAAATTAGCACCATCTGTTGAAACAGCCTCAAGAGCTACTTCTTTATCATCCTTTAAAGCATCGCTGAAATAATAAAAACCCTGTTCTTCTAATGCTATGGTTTTTAAAACTACTTCTTTATTATTCAAAATAGTTTCTCCTGCATACCGCATTACACTCATTCGTTGGTGTATATGCAGAAACAAATCATATCTTATATCCTCAACATGGTTTTTATCATAATCTTCTCCATCAGGCATAGCATCTTCTAGCATTTTATCATAGATGTACTCATATCCCGAATGTTTAAGAGCAAATAATAAAATTTCCTCGTCTTCTCTTAGTGCTAATGGTAGATACTTAAACAAATATCCGCTACAAGATGCTATCAATTCTTTGACAAAATCTTTGTTATATCGTAAAGTAGCATCTGCCGATTTAAACAATTCCAAAATCTCAAAATTAGTATCGTAATCGTGCCATTTTTTTACTAATGCAGCCCTAATTATATCTTTATCAGCCAAATATTCTTTTGGGAGTGTTTTTAATAATTCGGGTTTCTCTTTTAGTTTTTCTATATAATTTGTTTTTTCTGACATTTGGATAGTTTTTAAAAATATTAATCCCAATTAAAGTTGAGGTTAATAATTTTACTAATACTTGTAGACTTTTCAACTCCGTCTTTTTGAATATCAATACTCCCATCAAGATGGGGCTTAATTTTATCATAAATACATGGTAATAATTCATTTCCATCAACATCAATCAAGCCAAATTTCTTAACCCTACTAATTTTTTCGTTCGTTGTTTTTATTTCACTATAATTACATACGGGAGCTACTCCATAAGTAAACCCAAAAATAGCGTTATATTCATTTTTTAAAAGAATTTCATCACAATTATTGTCAAACAATAAGGCCTTATACAATCTTGTAAATTCACCTGTGTCCATTTTAACTTGATATGGTGTTCTTACAATAAACCTATTTGATCCGTTAAATTCTACTTCATCAGTATTAAAATCATTTTTTAGTTTCGTAATTATTTTATTTTTTTCGTCTGATGTTAATCTTTCCATTTTATTATTATTTAAATTAATTTTTTAAGTTTTTTGTTTTTTGTCAAATTAATAGTCATCAAAAGATTTTGTTGGAATTAACTCGTTTTTTTTTATTTACATTAAGTACATCTAATCCTGTTTTTATCCATTATATAAAAATTATTTTCTAATTCATAATGATTTTTTATCATCATTTATAATGTTAAAGGATTAATAAATGGTTTTCCAGTTAAGTTAATTAAATCATTTTGAATACAAGATAAATCAAGAGATAAAGGAATAATACTTCCTCTTCTTGAATCAGCTGTTGTAAATATATTGATATTCTCGAGTATATTTTTAGATGTTTTCTCAACACTAAGTCTATTACTATTTTCGTATAATGAAAAATCATTTGTTGTAATAATGTTGTCGTCAGTAGCATAAATAAAATAAAAATTATTAATAAACATTTCTTTAGTTAGAATAATATCGGTTTTCATTTTTAATGCTTCGTATAGTCTATTATTATTAAAAAAAATAGAATCTAAATCCCCATTTTGTCCAATACTTTTGAGAACACCTGTCCCTGAAATATATTTACTTTTATAGAAACTTAAATTTAATTTATTATCAAAAAATACTGAATCATTATACCATATTAAATTTTTCAAAGTTGAGTTATGAGCTGTTTTGGACTGTTTATAATTTGACATATCGGTATAAACGTCTATTAAGTCATTTAGACATCGAATAGAAGCCCAATTGAAAATTTCTTTGGAAGAGTTTCCGTTAGTACTTAATAAAGAATAATGTTCAGAAAACAATCTTCTTTTTAAGTTGTCAGTTTCCCCAACTGCCATAGGAACAAACTTTCTCTCCAATTTTCCATTAATAATAAATTCTAATCTTAAACCGTAAATATAAACACCTGGTAAATTAAGATTTGAATAATGATTAACATCAGACGGTTTAAAATTAGTAAAACCATTACTAGGATGCTGAAATTGTACATTCATACTTTATCATTTTTTAAATTAGTTATTATACTTTATCATAATTATGCTTCATCCCACAGCGGCATGGATATATATTTAAATTCTGTTGTATTTTGTTTTTAAATTCTAATATATTCTTGGTATTAATTTCCAAGTCCCAAGAAACAAAATCAATTTCGTTGAGATGGTAGATTACTTTCATAAATGGAACATTGTTTCTTTTTGTCATCATAAAAACCAAATGAGTATCTAAAAAATATAACTGTTTTTTAGTTGTTTTCGGTTCAATTCCCGAAATCCAATCTAATATGCGTTCAAAATCTTCAATTAAAAAAATTTCAAGTGGTTTTGAGAACGCTCCTTCTTTATTGTTAATGCTTATTTCAACATCCAGCCAATCGCTATTAAATAGTTTAATTCCAATTTCACTTAATTCTAAATGATACTTTTCAATTCGTAATTCGAAAGTTTCTCCTAAATGATTTATGAACTTCATACTTTTATTTTTTGAAAATAAATTCTATTAATTGCAATACAAATCCAAATAAAATTAGAGACAAAGCAATTAAAAATGCAAACGGTGGCACCTTCGCTACTTTTAAAACAAAAGGTGAATAGGCATCTTTTAACTCAACACTTGCGTTCATTCGTTTTAAAAAAGTAAAGCTCATAAAATTCATAAAACAAAATAGCGAAATCCATAAACCTATAGTTGCAATTGTCATTTGTTTATTAATTAGAAATAAATTTATTGATGCGTAATAAAATAATCATTAGACAATTCTTCACTTTGAGTATGTCTATAAGCTACTAATATCCCTTCTTTAGCAATACTATAATCTACACAACAAGAATTGGAACTCATTAATTTCACTTTTTTTGCATCCATCCAATAGTGACCGAAGAAAACAGGAATATTTTTCTTTTCATAGTAAAAATCATAATCGTGGTTAAAAGCAGAAATATCTTTATCAATCATATGCTCTGGAAGTGAAGCGAAATCCTCTCCAAAAAGCGTTCTTTTTCGAGGTTGCCACCATTTTATTCTGGCTTCAGTTCTCGGTTCTGAACCGTGGTCATTGTAGTGCAATGTTGCAGGTAATTTGAGTTCTTTTCCTTTCAGTAAAATTTCGATAGACTTATATAATTTAGAATCTGCATGAGCAGCTCTTAGACCGTTTTCATCTAATTTTTCGATAGATACGGTCTTTAAAATCTGGATAGCATCTTCTTCCCATTGTGCGTGCACTGCTCTAAAATGGTCAGATTCTAGTGCTATGGGTAGTTGGGCCATCCAATCTAAATAACTATCTAAATCTTTCGCCACAAAGGCTGCATCTGTTTCTTTCACTTGATTCCTTTTAGATTGATTTCGAAAAGTGTTTCCTTCTTTATCTCTATAATTTAATTCTAAAAAGTTCAATTCATGGTTTCCCATTAAAGCAATCGCATTTCCAGTTTCTTGCATTTTTTTGACTAAGTCAACCGTCTCAAATATTTTTGGTCCGCGGTCTATATAGTCACCTATAAAAACAGGATAACGTTCTGGATGGGTATAGATTCCATCTGAATTAGTATAACCCATTTTATTGAATAATTGAACCAAAGCATCATAATGGCCGTGAATATCCCCAATAAAATCAGGTTGTTTTGTTTGATTGTAATCAATAATTAATTTACTCATAAATTTTGTTTGTTTTTTAATTCTTTTCTCATCGTTCTTAAGGTTTCAACCGTACATTTTTCAATTGCTGCATTTTCATCTGTATTTAAAAATTCAGTAATAAAAAGAACAAAAAATACACTGATAATTGTATTCATTAGTAGGCGTAATTCGTTTTCTGTTTTGCTAAAAAAATATAAATTAATTAGCATCATAACTACAAAAATAAAACCTCTAAAAAAGTATCTTGAAAATAAAACACCTAAAACTTTTGACATCCTAATATTCATCAGTAGTTCTTTATCTGTAGCATTTTTGAAGCGCTCTTGAATTGCATTTGTTTCGTTTGATGTATCCATAATATTAATTTTCAGGGTAATCATTATAATAGTCAAATTTACTTTTAGTATCAATTTTATTAACTATTCTACCACGTTTTAATTTTCCTACAAAAGATTTTACAATTTTTCCATTTGAATAAAATTCAAAATTATAAATGCCATTATTTAAATTGAAAGTGGTATTTAAATTTCCACGCGATTGAAAATCAAAAACATAAAATTTAACATAACTCCTTTCTGGCCAATATTTATCATTATAATATTCATAGTAAAGTGATTCATCACCTACAGTTCTTGAATTATATTTTGATATAATGCTATCCTTTGATGCATTAAATGACTCAAGAGTTTCTATTCCTAAAATTCTTTTTTCTATAGTAGTAATTTGAATTAAATCTACTGGTTTATTAAACTTTTCCTTTTTAAATGACTGAGCATTTAAAGTAATACCTAAAAATAGTAGAATAAAGAAGAATGCTTTTTTCATAGTATTTATATTAAAATTAAGTGTCTAATTAAATCTTAGAGCATCCATTACAATCAAAATATTGGATAGCTATTCAAAAATAAATTATTAAAATCCAGTTGCCAAAAATAATCAGGTTCAAATAAGTGCAAATAATTTGTTTTTCTAATGTTTTTTACTATTTTAGTCTTATTTTTTTATATATGGCCAGAATAAAGAATAAACCAAAAGAAGCACATTTAGAGCTCTTAAGAAAAGAGTTATCCAAAAAATACACCATTAACATCTTAACAAGCTCCGATTGTAAAAATCTTAGCGATGAAATGGACAATACTGTTAGTAAGGACACTTTTAGACGCCTTTTTAATGTAATTAAAAACAATAATACAATTTCACTTAAATCACTAAATCATTGTGCAATTTATTGTGGCTATAGTGATTGGTCTAGCTTTATTGATTATTACAACCAAATCAGAGTCAACGATAATAAAAAAATACTGTTGAAATGCCTACAAGGCAAATTAGACAACCAAACTATTATCGAAAAGATTGATGGTTTTCTTGTAACAAAAGAAGTTTATGACCTCTTTATTCAAATAATATTGATGAAGGTCATTCAGAAAGACAAAGAATTTTTTATCAATATTTTTGATTTCGAAACTCTTTTTGTTGATGTCGAAAAAAACAGATACGAGATTTATTATATAATTCACTTATTATCCACTCTATGCCAAAGTAATAAATGGCTACAAGAAATAGCAATAGAACATTACTTTAATTTAGATAGTAAAAGTCGTTTTGATTTTGAAAGTGATTTTTTTATCGAATGGTTAGTAACTCCACAATTTGGATTTTATAGAACTTTACTTCACAACTACCATAATGTTAAAAAAAACAATCTAAAGGCAAATGCATTTTATCATCTTGTGTTTGCGGATTATTATGCTGATATAGAGGATTGGATTAATTTTAATCTACATTACGGTGAAATTAAAAAAATAGATTTTAAAGATATTGAGCATAATATATTGTCTATGAGACTTAAAGGAATCGAATTGATTTATGCATTTAAGTTTAATCCTAATGAATTTGATAAATTGTGTTTTGAGATAGATAAAATAAATTTTTGGTATATATATAATGATTTAGGTAATAGAATAACAAGTTTACTATTCATTTGCATTTCATTACACAAATGTGAGCAATACCAAATAATAACTAATATCATAAAAAAATCATATGGTAAGTATGGTGTAATTACTACCCAATGGGGAGAGCAAAACTGGAATCATTTAAAAATTTTATATGCGGATAGTCTTCTAAAAATAGGTCAAATTGAAAAATCAAAAGAAATTTTTAAATCTATATCTGACGAGCTTTTTGACTTTAATTTTTCACCATATACCGATAAGATTTATGAAGAATTAAAAATTGAATTTTAATGTTTTACTAATCAAACCTTTAAAATCTGTGACTCCATAAAATAAAGAATTTTAAAATAAATCAGCTTTTACTTTGTTTTGTTTAAAATCAATAACTTTTTTACTGAAGTCATACATTATCTACTTATAATATCTTTTTCAAATTCAATAAAAGTTGTAGATCGGACTCAAAAAAATTAAAATCAACTACAACTTTCCCTACTGTTGCAAAAATAACCTCTATATTTCTTTAGATTTAAACTTTCCGATTATTTCTTCAATATCTTCTTTAATAAATTCCCAGTATTTTCCTCTAAAACAAATGGGATTGAATTCATCATCAGCATAGTTAAAATTAGTGAAGTTATTTATTATCAATTCCATATCATGTGAGTAGGGATATCTTTGCTTGTGCAACGCTAACATTTGAGTTAAATTATAATTTTCAAAAAGTTCATGTAAATCCCAAAAATCTTTTTTTCGACCACCTCTTTGAATCACATCGAGCTTCATGGCAATAATCTCCTCAATAGAAGCCATTTTAATAGAATCTTCAATGAAAACGAGTTGGATAAATTTATCGGTGTAAAAAATATCGAGCTTTAAGGCGTTGTCTTTATTCTCTCCTATTAGATAAGACTTACCAATTCCGGGTATACTATTTGAAAAATGATCGACATATGAAAAATTTAATGCTAAATACTTTTCAATTGAATCAAAATCAATTTCACCGTAATCTACATCACTAAAAAGATCGATATCAATCGATTCTCTATGCCCTATTTGAAGACTCAAAGCAGTACCTCCAACTAATCTAAAACTTGCAAATTCATCTGCAGCCATTAATTGTAGTAAGCTCTTTTTTAATAAATTATTTACAGTATTATAGTAAAGCATTATGCTATTTGTGATTATAGATTGTATAAGGCAGAACCGTTACTTGATTAAGCACAATGTTTATTTTTTCAGAACCATAAAATCGAATTAATTCTTGTTTTTCAATTTCATTACCTCTCTCAAATACTCTTCTAATAACCGCACTAAACTGTTTGTCCCATTCTATTTTACTAATATCAGTATCCCAAAATAAAGAATTTCTTAATAATTTTATATTGGGTTTATTCGTTTTATTTTTCTGCTTTTCTTGATTTATATCAAAATAGGTTTGAAGAATTGCTAGCGAACCCTCTTCAAATCCAAGTTTTTCTTCAATCTTAAGCGCTAAAGCAGTATTCAACTTACGTTTGCCTTTAGTAATTGCATTTAGAGTTTGTGGATGTTCGCCTATAGACAAAGCAAAAGGTCTTTTGTGGAGCGCTCTTTTTTTAAATTCACGCTCCAAAACTAGCCCAGGATGAATGCCCTTATACCTTTCTAAATAATTACTCATAATGCAAATGTAAACAAATTTGTTTACATAGAGTAAGATATTATTTATTCAACCTACACACTTTTTAGGATAGTGTCGAAAATTTGTTAATTAATTCATCTATCATCTCTTTTTTTAGAATTGGTGAAATCCAACTTTTTGGAATTGCATCATAACCAAACAACAAACCTGCCAATCCTCCCGTTACAGCACCAGTTGTATCAGTATCACTACCTAAATTAACGGCTTTTAGGACTGCATCTTCATAAGTATCTGAAGTTAATAGACACCAAATACTGGCTTCTAATGTTTGAATGACATATCCGCCACTTAGGATTGCATCTTCTTCAAATTCATTAATATTATCGTTTATAAGTCTGTTAAAGTGGGTTAATTCAACGCAGTAAATTTTATTAGAATTTAAAAATTCAGGGACAGTTATTTTAAGATTTTCATAAATCTCAAATTTATCTTTTCCTTCTATTAGTTGCAATGCAAACTCTAAGTAATAGAAACAAGAAATAATAGAACGATTATGTGCATGGGTAATGGATGAAACTTCTTTTACTAAGTCAAAACGTTTCTCGATACTTAAATCTTTATGTAGCAACACCAATGGTAATATTCGCATTAAGGAACCATTACCATTATCAATTTCATTGAACCCACCAGCAAGAGTTGGATGAACTCCTTTTATGAGATTGATGATGGATTGTCTAGTGGTATTACCAATATCAAATACTTCTCCTGTTGCAGTCCAATAGCCTTCATTTTTCCATTTGATAAATTTATTGGCTAATTTATGGATGTCATATCCTTCAATAATTGATTCTGCCAAACAAAAAGTTAGCGAACTATCATCAGACCATACCCCTATTCCTTGTTCATGTATACCGCCAGAACCCATTTTTGTTACTGGATTATTCTTTAAGTATTCCCGACTCTCAAATTCAACAGGAACACCCAAAGCATCACCAACGCAAACCCCATAAAGCAGGTCTTTTAAATAATTCCTTACTATCCTATCCATGTGAATCTATTTAATTAAATCTTCTTTAAAATGTTCATAAATCATGACCATTGCCAAAGTATCTAACTCACAATATTTCAACAAACCTTGGGTAATTTCTGTTCGTTCTCTTTCAGTCATCTCTTCATATTGTAATTTGGCATAAGCAGTTAAAGCAGCTCCACCGTCTGCAATTCCATCAATTTCGGAAAGGTTTTCTTGTAGTTCTAATGCTGTCCAACCGTCAAAAACGGGTGGTAACATTTTATAAGGGTTTACCACTTCATCCTTATCTATTTTAAACCAAATGTGATTATCGTCAAAATTTGTACTGGTCAAGTTAATTGCTCCAATTGGCTGACAGTATTTTTGTTTCAAATAGGCACTTGAATTCAAAGAAGCCGGCAAAACCGCTTTGATGGAATTGGAACCTTTAGTATATGGATTGTAATAATACTCTTTGACAATTTTATTTAAATCGACCATATTGCGTTCACCTTCCCATTTTTCAGCACTATCTTTCGTGGAATTGGTGATTGTTTTTAAAAATGCAATTAGTTCAACTTTATCTTCTTCATCGCTAGCATTAAGCTGCAATATGATAGCATTTAAAATCGAATTTTCATGGGTTGCAAATCGGAAAACAGTTCCATTATCATTTTCTAATGTTTTTTTTAGTGCTCTAGCGAAAATAAAATTTGGAAACTCGCCAGCAGTATTGCTAATAAATTCTGATTTGTGCTCAATAGTTTCATTCTCATAATAAATATGATGGGAGAATTGAAAGGCTACTTGCTCATAAGGTCTTCTGCCTGCAGTAAAAGGTAAGGCAACAGTACTGGTTTCAAAATCGATAAAATGCAATGGGAATTTCCATTTTGCCATTTCGATTTTCAAACCATCCTTTTCCACATAAATAGAATTATCATTATCTCTTGATTTTTCTACTTGAATCCATTGCCTTTCTCCGGATGAAATTTTATCGACAAGAACTTCAATTTTAAAATCGTCTTCGGTAAGGTCTTCCATAAAAAGACGGTTGGATTCCAACAAATCTTTACCTCTAAAATTCCAAACTTCCATAACGTTAGGCTTCAGGAAACTTTCATCCGACCAATTGTGCTGTTTTTTAAAACAATGTTCAAAACCAGATAATTTGCCTGCTTTTTTGTCTTCGACATTCGCTTTAAATTCACATTTTTTGCACTTGCCAAAATCAGTTGGCCAATTCAAATACACATTTCCTGGTAGCTGTTTTTTAAAAGTGGAATTGCCTCTTGAAAATTTAGATTTTCATAATAAGAGTGTTTGTTATTGATAATATCATTGATAAGCGCATCGACATCAATCACAGATAAAACAGGATCTCCTGTTGCTGCTATAGTACTCACTTTTTTGATAATGCTGGTTCTTGGGTTTCCTTTATTTGGTATACGAAACATTTGATTAAGTCCTGTAATACTTGCCGTTTTTGTTTTGTCAGCCCTCATAAAATGCGCTGAAAAATGAAAATTTGGATAGGCATTTGAAGCCACATTTTTTTGGAATGCCAAATCAAACAAATAGGGTTTCCAACTACTGACTAAAGCACCTCGAACACCCACAAAAAGATTGGCGTCTTGTGGGTTAAAGGATTTTGCTTTTACTTCTATCAGTTGGATAGCATTGCCTTTTTTTACAAGAATATCGGTTCTTATAAACAGCCCATCAAACAAGAAAGCCGCTTCATAAATAATTACGTTTTCTTGCTCTAAGGCTTTAGCTGTTAATTGTACCGCCTCGTCATAAGCGCCATTCTCAGTGTCTATAAAAACACCATTGGGGTAATGCATTCTTGCCAATTCCTCTACCTGAAAACCACCCTGCGCTAAAGCCTGCAAAAAAGAGTCCTCATTTTTTTGATTGGCATACTCCTTCTTGCTGGTAAAATACAACTTATTAGGACATTCAAGCCCTAACTTAAAACGGGATTTGGTGAGTGGTTTCATGGGAATATTATAAATCAAATGTAAATCTTAAATTAACTTCGTGAGGTTGATAAGTGATGCCTAGTCTAGTTTTACTTATTACTCGATACCTATGAATTTTATAATTCCCAACATGCAGATTGTCCGTAAAAAAAGCTATGTTGTGAGTTAGAGGATGCCAATTTCCATGTAAAACCCCTAAACTAGGAATTCCTCCATTTCTAATTAGCCAAGGATCAAAATCTACAGTAGATAATTCATCAATATTAATTATGAGGTTGCAAACATTTAAAATAGGATTATTATGTATTATTAATATTGAATGATTCATTCTTCCAATAAATGCAAATTTTATAAAATCCTTACATAAATAAGGGCATAACACTTCGTTTATATAATTGATTTTTGAATTAAATAGCTCTAAAATTAATTGATCGTTAATATTTAAATTATTGTAGTCTATCGCGAATGGGAAAATATCAATCAATAAAACTCCTTTACTAGCAAGACATAATAAGGTCTCAATTTTATTCTCTGGACATGGTCTATAATCTGGGCAAGTAAAAGCGCGCATTGGTGCATTTAAATACGGAGTGTTTCCTAAGTGTAAAATATTATAAAAATAAGTATTGTTAGTATCTCCATTTGGGATATTACAATTTCTTTTTACAGGAATAATACGATTTAGCGGTAATGCACATTCCCCTATCATGATATACTTTATACATGGTTTTATTTTTAGTTTAGGTGTCCCATCAGCATTAAAAAAAGGATGTGGATAAGGCATTACAAAACCCTCTATTCTTGTATTTTTACCTCTGAAAATATCCAAATAATCTTGAAACATTCGTTCTCTTATTGCATATTCAATGTAAGGAGGCATAACTGTTCCTGCAGGAACAATTGGTGCAAATTGATCATTCCATAAATCATTGTATTCATCATTTGTAAGCATAATTTTAATTTTTTTTGGTTGTTAATTATTTGTGTTTTTCTATTAATTTTTCTTCGTTTACTTCACAATACTCTCTGAATCTTCCTAAAAGAAAGGCTAGTTCTGGAGATCTATCTCTTGCCTTATTACCCTTGTAAGGAAATAATTTTATGCTAATCTCAATGGTTATTTTTTTATTAACAATATCAATATTTTTAATCACTTGAGTAGCATGAATTGGTAATCGGCGGACAAAACTAGCAGCCCAATCAAAAAAGGTTATCTCTACTGTTTCTATTAAATTGTCTTTTTCATGACACCAAACTCCTATTGTATGTTTAAAATACTCTTTCAGATCCAATCTATTGACAAATTTGTCAGTGAAATATTCAATTTCATTTGAATTTTCTACTATTAATGGTAAAACCTTTAATTTAACAATTTGATCAAGTCTGTAATTTGAGATTTTTTCCTTCGCTTTATTAAAACCAATCAAATAATATAGATTTTCATACAACCTAATTTCTAGAGGAATAACTTTATGACTTGAAAATTCATTTAATCTTTCATCTAAATGATGAACACTGATATAATCAAATTTTACGCACTCCTTTCTACTTATATGACCCAAAATTGTTATTGACAATGCAATTATTTGCTTTTCATTTAATAATGATGGTTTTGGAATTACAATAGCTTTTGCGGTTTTTAATTCTTTTTCTTCAATATCAAAAGTGTCTTCTAATCCAAGCAATACTTTTTTTACTGCTGGAATATTTTGATACGGTTGAAGTATTCCAATTAGAAAAGGTAATGTCATTCGTTCCCCATCATCTAATAAATTAAATTCAGGAATTGGAGAGTCCTCGTGAAAACTATATTTTTGTGTTGACCTACTAAAAATAATATTAAAATAATACCTTTTCTCATTTAGCACTTTTAATCCAGTATTAATAAATTCAAATTCACCTAGTTTTATTGCTTTTAAATCTTCTTGAAAAGTTCTATCTGAAAAACTTGATATTCTATTAGGGAATTTGCTGTTTACAAATTTGAGTATTTCGGCTTTAGTAGCTTGATTCTGAATTTTTTTACAAATAAGTTGTATTCTTTTTTGCCTCATTTTATTTATTTTAATATGCAAATATAATAAACTAAAGCACATATAAATGTGTTTTAGTTATTTTTACAAACCACATTTGAATGTGTTTTGACATGTTATATTTGCATCGAAATTAATAACCTAGAACATGAAAACACTAAATTCTAAAAAAACTATTTCATCCAAAGTTCTCATCTACGAATCGGAGTTAAATTTTCTCGCACAATGCATTTAGACTATCCTGAAACCGAAACAGGCTGTGACCTTTTCGGCTTCTGGTCGCACTCAGGGCACGCGGTAGTTCAATATGTAATTGGTCCTGGTAACAATGCCAAGAGAACCGCTACTTCGTTTCATCAAGATGAAGATTATCTAAAGTCAATTGGGGATGAGTTGCGTAAAACGCATGGTTTACAGCATTTGGGAAATTTTCATTCCCACCACAAATTTAAATTAAAAAAACCGTCTCAACATGATTCTACTACTGTTGTAAAAGCAATGAATTCATATCTTCTAAATCGATTTCTTTTGATGATTGGCAATATAGTAAACGAAAATAGTACTACTATTAATGCATTTCAGTACACTAGAGGGAAGGAACAATTATATGATCGTTCAGGATTTGTAGTGATGCCAGGTATTTCAACTATTAGAACCATTTTTGAGGTGACTTGTTCTTCGTATTTATATCAACCTAAAACTAAAAGTGCTAAGTTAGTTGAGTTACTAGAAACCACTCTTGAAGAACAGGTCTATTCGAAACCTGATTATCCTCTAAACTACTGGCTACAAACCAAAAAGAACCGTGAAGTTTTAAATGGAATTATGCACAAATTAAACCAGCAATTTAATTCTGTTAGAGCAAATCAAGATGACAGAACAGGTTTAGTTTATTTGTTGTTTGGAACTCCCGAAGGAAAGATAATTAAGGTAACCTTTACTGAGGAATTCCCAACAACTGCTCCAGTAGTAGCCAGTTTTGATTTTGATTGGTTTAAGTATTTAGCTATTAAAACTTCCTCATGGCATTCTAGTGGCTCATTGGTTTTAAATACCGTAAACTATATAGTTGAATTAGCTTCTAAAGTTAATGAGCTTAAAGAAGCATGCCATGAATGAGTCAAGACTGCTTTTTGAAACTGCTGTGTTGAAACGGTATTTTGCTAATAAATTTCTTTTTACCATCGACGGTAGAAAAGAAGTGCTATTGGTTGGGGTAAAGTCACAATCGGGAAACATCTATCAAATCAGGATTGAGCTTTCAGAAATTTACCCAATAGAGATGCCCACCGCTTTTATTGTCTATCCAAAAGGATTGAAAACCTTTAAAGGGAAAAAATTACCTGCTTTTAGTCATGAGATGCATACTCTAGAAAATGATGCCAAAGGAGTACAGATTTGTCATTTCGTACCTGGCAACTGGAATCCAAATCAAAGTCTTTACAAGGTAGTCCTAAAGGTCAAGATTTGGATTGAATCCTATGAAGGGCATTTAAAAAACGGCAAACCAATCAATGATTATTTACAATGTTAGGATTCTTAATTATAATTTTATACTACATATTTATGAACAAAAATGCTATTATTCCTGCCAGCAATACTCAAGTATTGCAATCCTTAGACCAATTAAACAAAGGTAATCGTAAACCTGCAAATCAATTAATATTTGATCCTTCCACAGGTGAGTTTGTCGTTGCAAAACCCAGCGATATTTTGCCTGCAGACACCACAACTATCAATTCTATTGCCCAAGATGGGTTTGCAAATATAACTAAGCCATGAAACCTAAAGTCTTTTTATACGAAGAGCAACTATTGGAGGTGCTTGCTTCAAATGTTGAGCAAACTACGGGAGTAGCTTATGAATGGAGAGGAGAGTACGTTTACCATGTGTATACCAAAGCGCCTCAAGTGGCACCTGCAGGATACCCGGCAGTGGCTTATATTAGAGTGTTTAATGATTTGGTTTCCTTTCAAGATAGTCGAGAGACTTTTTATGAATACCTTTTCGATCATCCCGAAAAAGGGGCTCACCATTTGCTATTGATTTGCTTATACCAAGGACCTGAAAAGCTAGAACATATGGCTCATCTGTTCAACAATAATAGTGTAGTTGGTTGTGAAATTCATTTTGTCCCTCAAAAAAGTGAACTATATTCACGAAGCAAAGGATTATTGGAAATTGGGACTTTGGAAGAAAAGAGTGTTCTGATTGTGGGGTTAGGAAGCTTTGGAAGTAACATTGCTGTTGAACTCTCCAAGTCAGGAATAGGAAAATTTATATTAATTGACATGGATTTTCTAGAGTTACAGAATATAGCGAGACACCAATGCGGCATAAATGACTTAGGCCGGTTTAAAACTAAAGCCGTTCGGGATTTGATTCTACAAAAAAATCCGTATGCTAAAGTGGAAACTCATGAAGTTTCCATCAATGATAATTTACTATTGTTACGAGAGTTGATGACAACTGCCGACCTTACTATTTGCGCGACCGACACCAACCG
>JBIPPG010000220.1:0-4682 GCA_044368545.1 Chitinophagales bacterium
CTTTGGTTCGTAAGTAATAGGTACCTGTTTTCAAACCTTGCTCCCAAGCATACATGTGCATAGAAGAAAGTGTTTTGTTATTGGCTGCTTCCAAGTGAATATTCATACTTTGGCTTTGGCAAATAAATGCACCTCTGTCTGCGGCAAGGTCAATAATTACTTTTTGTTTGATTTCCCATACAGTTTTGTACAAATCTCTCAAAAACTGAGGTATTTCTTCAATATTTTGAATAGAACCATCTGCCGCAATGATTTTGTTTTTCATCGTTTCGTTCCACAATCCTAGTTCTACCAAGTCTTTCAATAGATGCTTATTTACAATAATAAAGTCGCCACTATTTACTCTTCTCATATAGATATTAGACGTATAAGGTTCAAAAGCCTCATTATTACCTAAGATTTGTGATGTAGAAGCCGTAGGCATAGGAGCCAATAAGAGCGAGTTTCTTGCTCCAAATTTTTTCACGTCTTCGCGAAGACTATCCCAGTCGTGTCTTGCATTTCCTGGATCTACATTCCATAAATCAAATTGGAAAATTCCATGACTCAAAGGCGAACCTTCAAAGGTTTCATAAGCACCTTCTTCTTTTGCCAATTCTATTGAGGTTTTCATTGAAGCATAATAAATTGTTTCAAAAATATCACGATTCAATTTTTTAGCTTCGGGACTGTCAAATGGAAAACGCATCAAGATAAATGCATCGGCAAGTCCTTGAACACCAATACCTATTGGACGGTGACGAAGATTGCTTTTTTTAGCTTCGGGTACAGGATAGTAATTTACATCAATGATTTTGTTCAAATTTCGTGTAACAGTAGCCGTAACTTCTGCCAATTTTTCAAAATCATAGGTTTTGTCTTCTTTTACATATTTGTTCAATGCCAAAGAAGCTAAATTACATACCGCTACTTCATCAGGAGCTGTATACTCAATAATTTCGGTACATAAGTTACTACTTTTAATGGTACCCAAATTTTGTTGATTTGATTTTCTATTTGCGTGATCTTTATACAAAATATAAGGATTTCCTGTTTCAATTTGCAAAGATATGATTTTTAACCACACTTCACTTGCAGGAATTTGTTTTTTGAATTTTCCTTCCGATTCGTATTGTGTATAAAGTTTTTCAAAAGCGTCAGAATGTGTATCGGCAAGTCCTGGACATTCATTTGGACACATCAAACTCCACATTTCACCACTTTTAAGACGTTTCATGAATAAATCTGGAATCCAAAGACCGTAGAACAAGTCTCTTGCACGCATTTCTTCTTTTCCATTATTTTTCTTCAAATCTAAGAAGTCCATAATGTCTGCATGCCAAGGCTCTAAATATACCGCAAAAGCACCTTTTCTTTTTCCACCTCCTTGGTCTACATATCTAGCGGTGTCGTTAAATACTTTCAACATAGGTATAATCCCATTGGATGTACCGTTAGTTCCTTTTATATAGCTACCATTTGCACGAATATTATGTATAGAAAGTCCAATTCCACCAGCACTTTTTGATATTTGTGCACATTGTTTCAAAGTATCAAAAATCCCATCTATACTATCGCCTTGGGTAGTCAACAAAAAGCAAGAAGAAAGTTGTGGTTTTGGTGTACCTGCATTGAATAATGTAGGCGTAGCGTGTGTAAACCATTTCTCGCTCATTAAGTTATACGTGTTAATTGCAGAAGCGATATCATTTTTATGAATACCAACCGATACACGCATAATCATATGTTGTGGACGTTCTACAATTTTTCCATCAATTTTTAATAAATAAGATTTTTCTAAAGTTCTAAAACCAAAATAATCATACGAACTATCTCTTGCGTGTACGATGGCAGCGTCTAGTTCGGCAGCATTATCTTGAATAATTTTGAATACATCTTCAGCTATCAAGCCAGCATGTTCGCCTGTTTCTTTTTGTACGTAATGAAAAAGGTCATAAGCTACTTCACTAAATTTCTTTTTTGTGTTTTTATGCAAGTTACTTACAGCAATTCTAGCCGCTAAAACAGCATAGTCTGGATGAATTGACGTCATAGAAGCCGCAGTTTGTGCTGCTAATTCATCTAATTGCGATGTAGATACACCGTCATAAATACCTCTAACTACAGCCATTGTCAGTTTTTGAGCATTTACATACTGAGCATTCAAACCATAACAAAGTTTGTGAACTCTTTCTGTGATTTTGTCAAACATTACGGGCTCTTTCGCTCCACCTCTTTTAATTACGTACATAGTGTTATTATTTATTATTAATTGATATTATTCTTTTTATTTTTTTAGAAATCTAAATCTTCAAATGAAATTTGTTGTTCTTCTACCGTTCCGTCTACACCGGCTTTTTGATATTCTCCCACTTTTCGTTCAAAGAAATTTGTTTTGGGTCTCAAGGAAATCATTTCCATAAATTGGAATGGATTTTTTGCGTTGTAGATTTTTTGATTACCTAAATTCTGTAACAAAGTATCCGCCACAAATTCGATATATTCACACATACTATCCGCATTCATTCCAATCAATGATACAGGTAATGCTTCTTTTACAAATTCTTTTTCAAATTCTACCGCTTCTGAAATGATTGCTTTCACCGTATCTTTTGGAAGTGGATTTTCTAGCATAGAGTATAATAAACATGCAAAATCGCAATGCAATCCTTCATCTCTACTGATCAATTCATTGGAAAAACTAAGTCCTTTCATCAAGCCACGATTGTTCAACCAATAGATAGAACAAAAACTACCCGAAAAGAAAATGCCTTCTACTGCTGCAAATGCCACCAAACGTTCTGCAAAGCTGGTAGATTTTTCGATCCAACGTAGTGCCCATTCTGCTTTTTTCTTTACACAAGGTACAGTTTCAATGGCATTGAACAATCTATCTTTTTCAGCCGCATCTTTGATATACGTATCTATCAATAAACTGTAGGTCTCGGCATGGATATTTTCCATAGCTACTTGAAATCCATAGAAACATCTAGCTTCAGGAATGGTTACATCCTGCATAAAATTTACAACCAAATTCTCATTTACAATACCATCACTTGCCGCAAAAAATGCTAATACATGACTGATAAAGTGTTTTTCATTATCATTCAATTTATGTTCCCAATCATGTAAATCGGGTTGTAAGTCAATTTCCTCAGCTACCCAAAAACTATTTACCGCTTTTTTGTAGTAATCCCAAATCTCTTCATATTGTATAGGGAACAATACAAAACGATCTTTTGATTCTTGTAAAATGGGTTCAACTTTTTGAGCTTGATTCATACAATTTACTTTATATTTGTTTTTAACTTTTTTTAATCGGAATTGAATAAAAATTTAACATTTCCTTTTCTCCCGATTTCTGATTGCAAAACTACATTTTTTTATCATACCTAAAAACTTTTTATATCCACACGATGTGTATAAAAAAATACATGAAATCTTAACCCTAGTGTAGTCAATGGTTTACGTATTTTTTAGGCGTAAACATTGAATTTGGCTAAAAAGTATAGTTGTTAATTGATTGATATACAAATAATTATGAATAAAAATTATTTTTTTTTATTGTGTATTAATCATTTGTGAAAAATATAAATGTGGATAACTTTTTTTTGAATTTTGCTAATTTAAAATAATTCCTTTTTTATCATTCAATTACTAAAAGAAAGTATTATATTTTAGGAAATTTTAAGATAAAAAATTTAAAATATTTAATTTAAATTTGATGAAAAATAAGTGTTTTTTTTAACTAAAATAATGTTAAAAAATAGTCTAAAAAATATAGATTTGAAAAACTTTTAAACATTTTTTAACATTTAAATTTTTTATTCAATTTGCTTAAAATAAATTATGAAATTGTGAATTTGTATAAAAATAACTAAAATTTAATCAAAACTAAAATTAAAAATAGCTATTATTGCTATCAGAAAAATAAAAAAAGTGAAAAAAATTGCAATAATAGGAAGTGGATTTTCAGGTATTTCGGCGGCTTGTTATCTTGCAAAAGCTGGAAATCAAGTGGTTGTATTTGAAAAAAATGAATCCATTGGCGGTCGTGCTCGAAAATTTGAAAAAAAAGGATTCGTTTTTGATATGGGTCCCAGTTGGTACTGGATGCCCGATGTTTTTGAAAATTTTTATAATGATTTTGGTTATAAAACTGCCGATTTTTATGAATTAATAAAATTAGATCCCGGATTTCAAATTATTTATGATCAAGAGGATATACTCGAAGTTCATGCCGATTTTGAAAAAATCAAAAAAGTTTTTGAGGATTTAGAACCGGGAAGTGCTCAAAAATTAGAAGCATTTATTAATGAAGCAGCCGAAAAATACGCTATTAGTATGAATAGTATAGTATTCAAACCTTCATACTCTATTATAGAATATATAAGTTTGGAAATAGTTCAAAAGATATGGAATGTAGATTTTTTTATTCCCTTACGAAAAAGCCTAGCCAAATATTTTAAAGAAGAGAAATTGCTCAAATTGATGGAGTTTCCCGTTTTATTTCTTGGCGCTATGGCAGATAAAATTCCTGCATTATATAGTATCATGAATTATGCGGCATTGAAGCAAGGCACTTTTTATCCGCAAGGGGGTATGCATTTAATAGTAAGTGCATTTGAGAAAATTGCAACACAATTGGGTGTCACCTTTAAATGCAATACACCTATTGAACACATTGAATTTGAAGGAAATAT
>JBIPPG010000221.1:0-4675 GCA_044368545.1 Chitinophagales bacterium
AAAAGCCTACTGATTGAATTTTTGTGTTCATGTGATTATAATTTAGGGTGAAAATTTTCGTGAATTTTTTTGAGCCTTTCTATGCTGCTGCTCGTATATACTTGTGTAGCTGCCAAACTGCTGTGTCCCAATAATTCCTTGACGGCGTTGAGTTCCGCACCTTCATTGAGCAAATGCGTAGCAAAACTATGTCTCAAGGAATGAGGACTCAATCCCGTTTGTGTAGTTACTTTGTTTAAATATGTTTTAATTTTTCTATATACAAAATTTGGGTACATTTTTTCGCCTGTATCGGTCAAAAAAACAAATTTATTGTCTTCTTGATATTCAAAGGATTCATTATTCAAAATTTCTTGATAGCTATTTAGAATCGTTTTCATTTCCGAATGCAAAGGAACAAAGCGCTCTTTATTTCCTTTTCCCAATATTTTGAGTTCTTTTTTTGTAAAATCGATGTCGGACCATTTCAAAGAAATCAATTCGCTCCTACGAAGTCCACAACTGTAAAAAGTCATAAACATACAATAGTCTCGGTAATTGGCATATTCAAGATTTTGGGATTGTGCTTCCAAAATATCTTTCAAATCCATTAATTTTGTATATTCTACTTGTTTTGGAATGCGTTTTGGCATTTTTGGACGTGTCAATTTTGCTGTAGGATTAATTTCTACCCAACTATTTTTTAGACAAAATTTAAAGAATGATTTGAGGCAAGAAATTTTTCGATTAATTGTAGCTACAGAGTCTTGCAAATCAATTAAATGTACAATCCACGAACGCAACATTTGAAATTGTGTTTCAATAATATTATCAATTTGAAACTCTGATTTTAAATAACTTTGAAACTGATTGATATCATTGGTATAAGCCAAAATTGTGTGATTTGACAATCTTTTTTCGTATTGTATGTAATTGAAAAATTGTCTAATCTTTTCGTTCATCTTTTGACTTTCTATTTACAAACCCAAAGCTACATATATAAATTTAATTTTTAGAAAAAAAGTTCAGTTCTCAAGGTTTTTTTATTACCTACTTTGTCTTCTATTTCTATTAAAATATTGTTCTTCTTTTGATTATCATTTTTTATACCTTCAAAAAAAATGGTATCATTTTTTTCATCATAATACAAAATCGACCATTTCCCGTTTATATATCCATTATAAGACCGAATTCCAGATTCAGAATCTTTAATGACAAAATCTATTTTATTCTTTTTAATAATTGGGGCAGAAATAGTAGGTGGGGTAATGTCTTTGATAAATTCTATCGTTCCAAAGGATTTAAGCCCTTTCACTACAAAAGTAGTATCCGTCCAAAAAAGCGGTATGGTTTTTTTCTTGGTTTTTGAATTCAAAACTGCAATGTATTTTTCCCAATCGCATTGCAAACAAAAAAAGTCTCTGCGAAATGCTATAGAATAGGATTTCATACAAGGCGTATTTTCTTCAAAAAGACTCAAATAAGGCGTGGAATCTTCTTTTATTTTTAAAGAATTTTTCCAAACTTGATTATATGGAAATGTATTTTGTGGCAAATCAATCTCATAATACTTTGACTGTATACTGTTTTCATTTTCACAATCTATTTCTATATCATAAGAGCTTGGTTTTAATTCTATTGCATTGGGTTTTGGGATATATAAAAAATGTAAATGGACAAAATATTCATTTTTTTGAAAATCAGCTATTTCTAGTTTGATTTTCTTCGTTTCAT
The DNA here is from genome assembly GCA_044368545.1 of Chitinophagales bacterium. Taxonomy (GTDB): domain Bacteria; phylum Bacteroidota; class Bacteroidia; order Chitinophagales; family JADJOU01; genus CHPMRC01. The sequence continues at coordinate 1,714 of JBIPPG010000221.1, forward strand.
AAGGATTGAACACCAAGAAACCATTGCTCTTGTTTTCAAAAATATTACTGCCACATTTTTCATTAAATAGCTTATAACAATCCTTAACTTGATTGTAAGCATATTCGCTTACTGTTTTTACTTGGCTGGTATTAGAAAAAGAAATACTATCAAATTGGATTTGGAATAAAGGATTGTATCCTTCCGATAATTTCGCAGAATAGATGCCCATAACATTATTCTTATCGGTATAATAGTCTTTTGCCGAAATGGCGAGTCCTATTTGTTCCGCATCAATAGTTACAGACTTTTCTTTTTGATTTATATCAATTTCTTTGATAAATATAGGAATATTATTTGAAAGATCATAGAGATAAATTTTTGGCATCAAAGGCGGCATTCGGTCTTCAATTTGCTTGAAAAATGATTCAGGATTGTATGCTACTTCCGTTTTTGTATTTCGGATTTCAAAATGAAGATGTGGCGCAAAAGAATTGCCTGTATTTCCCGAAAGCCCAATTTGTTCGCCTCGTTTTATCCAAATATTTGGTGAAGGGAAGATTGTATCAATAGTGTTTACTTGTAATTTATTTTGAATAGATGAAATGAGAAAATCTATTTTGGGGGAGAATGAATTGAAATGTGCGTACAATGTGGTCAATCCTAGCTTTGGATGGGAAATATAAACCGCTTTTCCGTAGCCAGTGGATGAAATTACTATTCTAGACACAAAACCTTCTGCGGCAGTATATATGGGCAAATTTTCGACCCCATTGGTTCTAAAATCTAATCCAGTATGAAAATGACTGCCTCTAAGTTCACAAAAATTGCCTGCTATACCTATTTCATTTTTTATGGGTAAGTCAAAAATCTGAGCATTTGTACAAATGACAAACGTTGTAAATAAAAAAAGTAGATAAAATTTTGCTCTCTTCAAGTGGATTATTTAAAGGGATTTGGAAAATCCTCATAATAAATATCGTTTTCTCAATAAATTAAATGTAATCAAATCGGGAAGCCAAGTTTTTCGTATTTCTTCTTCTGTTTTGCCAGTAGCTATTGCTAGTCTCAGTTCTTTTCCTCCCGCTAATTTGTCAAAAAACAAGCTTTTAAGATTAAAAAATGTGAATAATTTGCTATCCCAAGATTTATGCGCATCAATAATTAATGAAAGATTTAGCTTATTTCCAGCTTCAATACTTTTTAAATCTTCGCCAAAACAAACTTCTCCTTTGAAAGGTGGATTTTTAGCGCCAAGAGTAGGTTTGGGAGTAAATTGATATTGGTATTTTTCGCCTTTCAAAAAAGGACTTCCATATACTTCAAAAGGAGTTTCGGTTCCTCTTCCTACCGATACATAAGTGCCTTCAAATAAGCATAGAGTAGGGTAGTGTGCAATAGCAATATCCGATTTTAAATTAGGAGAAGGTGGAATACTAAGCGATACTTTTGAATTATGTGTATAATTAAGGCAAGGAATTATTTTTAAATTTGGCTTAACCGAATTGGCCAAATAACCTTCATATACAATCATTTTTGCATATTCTCCAATAGTCATTCCGTAGACAATAGGCACCTGTTGCATTCCCACAAAAGAGGCATATTGTGGTTTTAGAATAGGACCATCTATATAATGTCCATTGGGATTGGGACGATCTAGTAGGATCATAGCTACATTATAATCGCCACAAGATTCCAATACATATTGTAATGTAGAAATATAAGTGTAAAAACGAACGCCTACATCTTGAATATCAAAAACAACATAGTCCAAATCAATTAAATCTCCACGGGTTGGCTTTAGATTACTTCCATATAATGAAATAATTTGTGCGCCAGTCTTTTCATCAATGCCCGTTTCATTTACTTTTTCTCCTGCATCGGCATTGCCTCTATATCCGTGTTCTGGCGTAAAGATTTTTTTTACATTGACACCCAAGCTTATCAGCGTATCTACTAAATGCGTATTGCCTACCATACTTGTTTGATTACATACTATCCCTACTCGATGTTTGGAAGCAGTCAATATATGTAGGTATTGGTCTAGGCGTACAGCTCCAGGAATTATTTCTTGACTATAAGATGCATTGAAAGTGAAGAATAGAAATAATAAAGCGATATGTTTTTGTAGTCTCATAAATTTCTTGTTTCTATTTAATTCTAAATGTTTTAATTTTGTGTTATGCATTGGACTCGAAGTTTATCAAAAAGATTAATAAATAATACAAAAAAAAAATCTCAATTCTCAAATTCAATTGTTAAGCTCAATAAAACTGCAATTGCGTTAAGTGTTGCGGTAATGTTACTTTCCTCATTTTTGATACGAGGTTTTGAGCAAAAAATTGAATCCAAAATTTTTGACTTCTGGGCAAATATACATATACTTCCTTTTAGTTTTACAAATAATTTTTTGGAAGCACCACTTCAAGCAGATTCTACCATTATTCAAATTTTAAAAGATAATAGCGAGGTAGAAAAAATTGCATTTTCGGCAAATAAAGGTGTAATCCTTAAAAAGTCTGATAACATAGAAGGATTAATATTGAAAGGGATAGACTTAGAAACTAGTTCTTTTTTTTATACACAATATGTAAAACCCAATTTGAATCAAATTAATAGTAATGATACCAATGTAATACCCATTTTTATTTCTAAAAAAACAGCGGCTTCTTTGAATCTAAAAAAAATGGATTATGCGTTCTTGAGTTTTTTGAATGAATCGCTAAGTAAGACAAAAAAATGTAGAGTTATTGATGTTTTTTCTACAGGAATTGCGGAGTTTGACCAGCAAAATATTATTACCCAAATAGAGTATGTACAGAAATTGAATCATTGGAAAACCAATCAATATAGTGCCATAGAAGTATATGTAAAAGATAAATCCAAAATAGAATCTACAGCAGAAACGCTTTATAATACACTTCCCAATTTAAACGTAAGTACCATTTATAGTATTTTTCCACAATTATTCGACTGGCTCAAA
>JBIPPG010000222.1:0-4656 GCA_044368545.1 Chitinophagales bacterium
GGGGATAGTAATAAAACATATACAGCCACCGCTATTGATACTACAAACAAATGTGTAAAAAGAGGAAGAGTTACTGTATCTGCGGTAGTTTTACCCCTTTATACTGCTATAAAAGATACGGTATGTATTAATGATACAGCTACTATAGGGCAAACCCACGCGAATGGATTTAGTTATAAATGGCTATTTGACACTACAAAAATAACGCCAGTCGTTAATATTTTGGCAAACAATACAAATCAAACGGGCATATACAAATATTACCTTGGTTATCAAGGTTGTAGAAAATTAGACTCCACTTCCCTCAAAGTAAATGCATTGCCTAAAGTTACGGCTATACAAAATAACCCTACAGGTATTTGTAAATATCAATCAGACACATTAGTAGCTACTGGTGCATTGACATACAATTGGGGAAATATAGGCACGGGACAATTAAAAATTGTATCACCATTAACCACTACAAACTATACCGTAACCGGTACAGATGCAAATAATTGTAAAGGAACATTTACGATTCCTGTAATTATAAATCCTCAGCCAAATATAATAATTTATTCAAATAAATACAACGATGTGGTATGTATAGGCGATAGTGCTATATTATACGCAAACGGGGCTAAAACTTATATATGGGATGATAACAATAAAGATTCTGTAAGAAATATAGTTACTCCTATTTCTAAACAATTTCAGGTTATTGGTACTTCTGATAAAAACTGTAAGGACACCGCTCAATTTAGATTGGAAGTAAAACCAAATTTTGACATTAGTACTACTGGAGATACTGTATGTGAAGGCGAAACAGGAACTTTGGGAGTAGTGGCTCCTGCTGGAACTACAATAGACTGGGGAACTCTTGGAGCTACAAATCAGGTAAATGTAACAGGTATAAAAACCGTAAAATATGCCGTAAAAGTGACTAGTTTAGAAAAGTGCCAAAAAACAGAGTATGCGGAATTGGTAGTAAAACCTAAACCCATTGGAAGTGTAAACGATGCTATTATTTGTGTAGGCGAACGTGCACAATTAACCGCTACGGGCGGCAAAACATATCTTTGGACTCAAGGAGCCGCTTCGGCTACAAGTACTATTAACGTATTCCCAAGAGTCACTACAGACTACACCGTAGAAGTTTCTAATGAATTTGGTTGTAAAGACACCTTAAATACAGTAGTAAAGGTAATAGGAAAGCAGAATTTACAATTCAAATCACTAGCTCCTGCTTATAATTGTCCTACAATACCAGTAACATTAGTAGCAACACCAGTGGGTGGCAAATTCTTTGGACAAGGGGTAAATGGCAATAGATTTAATGTAGAACAGCTTACAAGTGGCGTTTATACGGTGCAATATATTTATATAGAACCCATAAATAATTGTAAGGATACCATTACACAAAATGTAAGTGTAACGAAATGTGTTTCATCTATTTTAGAAAAAAGAGGATTGCATCAAATAGAAATTTATCCAAATCCATTTACTAGTAATTTCTTTATTAAACTTGAAAGTCAAGTAAGTAAAATGGCTAGTTTCCGTTTATTTGATATTAATGGAAAATTGATAAACGAAAAGAATGAAAAACTTGGAATGGGAAGCAATACTATTGAATGGACTCAAGAAAATATTGCCAAAGGCACTTATTTCATTGAAGTTCAAATAGATTCTTATACCGATAAGTTCAAAATCATTAAAGAATAATTGAAAAATCTATTCTTTGTGTAACATTTGATACGTTTTTACATCAAAGTTATGAGTATTTTTGTAAAAATTTAAGATATGAAGTCTTTATTATTACAAAATTGGAACATTATTCGCATTATACGAATAATAATGGGATTGGGAATAATGTATCAAGGTTTTTCGGTTGGAGATAAATCCATAGGGTTTCTGGGGCTAATTTTCACACTACTTCCTTTGTTCAATCAAGGATGCTGTGGTTTAGGAGGCTGTGAAACCCCTACAAAAAATATTTCAAAAAATAATTCTCAAGAATTAACATACGAAGAAGTAAAATAAAAAATTATGAACGATAAATTTCAAAATTTAATTAATAGCGAAAAACCCGTATTACTAGACTTTTATGCCGATTGGTGCGGCCCCTGTCAGGCAATGAAACCCATTTTGGTACAATTAAAAGAAAAAGTAGGCGAAGATGCCATTATTGTCAAAATAAATACTGAAAAAAATCAGGATTTATCTGCATTTCTCCAAATTAGAAGTATCCCTACATTGATGCTTTACAAAAAAGGAGAGATGCTTTGGAGGCATTCGGGCGTAGTAGATGCCAATGAATTATATGATTTAATAAAAAAACATTCAAACTAAATACAATGAAAAAAATATTATTTTTCACAATTCTCTCGACATTCTTATTTTCTTGTGCACAAAAAAACTCAAAAGGATATGAATTATTAGACGCAAAAACTTTTAAAAATACACTTGAACAAACTGAAAAAAAGCAAATCATTGACGTAAGAACTCCTGAAGAATTCAATGCAGGTAATATTACCCAAGCACAAAATATAAATATTTACGATGCAGATTTTGAATCAAAAATTGAAGCATTGGATAAAAACACACCAATATTTGTATATTGCAAATCAGGTGGACGAAGTGCCAATGCCAGTCAATTATTACAAGAAAAAGGATTTAAAAAAGTGTATGAATTGAAAGGGGGTATGATGGCTTGGAGCAATGCTTTCCCAGCTGGAACAGATACATCAAACGATGAATATACAATAGAATCTATTAATAAAATGGCCTCTGAAAATCAAATCTTAATCGTAGACTATTATGCGCCATGGTGTGCGCCTTGTATGCGTATGAAGCCTATTTTTGAAAAAATAGAATCGGAAAAACATACAGGCGTCAAAATTTTAAGAATAGATGTAGATAAATCAAAAAAATTGGTACAATCTGAAAAAATAGAAGCATTGCCCGTAATAATAGTATATAAAAATGGGCAAAAAACAGCTTCATTTAACAAAGAATTAAACGAATCGGAACTTAGAAATTTATTAAATTAAAAATATGGAATTTATCACAAATCCTTGGCCTTGGTATGTTGCAGGACCTTTAATTGGACTTACAGTACCTACACTTTTAATTATTGGCAATAAATCATTTGGGATATCAAGTTCTTTGAGACATATTTGTGCAAGCTGTATACCCGCGGGCATTTCCTTTTTCAAATATGATTGGAAAAAAGAAGCTTGGAATTTATTTTTTGTTTTAGGTATATTTATTGGAGGTATTATTGCTACCCAATTTCTATCCAATCCCAATCCTATAGAAATTCATCCTGAATTATCAAAGGAACTAGCGTCTTATGGCATTACCCAAATAGATGGATTATTGCCGTCACAACTTTTTAATTGGAATTCTTTATTGACCTTGAAAGGATTTCTTATGATGGTAGTAGGAGGATTTTTGGTAGGATTTGGGACTCGATACGCAGGTGGCTGTACTAGCGGCCATGCAATAATGGGCTTGTCCAATCTTCAATGGCCTTCCTTAGTGGCTACTATTTGTTTTATGATTGGGGGCTTTTTGGTGGCAAACTTTGTTTTGCCTTGGATTTTAAAGCTCTAAAAATCTATCGTTTCTGTAACTAATGTTACTCAATTCGTAATTTAATTGTATTATCATTGCATTATAAAAATGATAATATATGAAATCGCATTATAAAATACTCATAGTAGGTGGTGGTAATGCAGGGCTAAGTTTAGCTTCGCAATTATTGATAAAAGATTCGAGCCTAGAGATAGGAATCATAGAACCTTCGAAAAAACATTATTACCAACCCGCTTGGACTTTAGTGGGGGCAGGAGAATTTGATATAAAAGATACCGAAAAAAACGAAGCAGATTATATCCCCAAAAATACAACTTGGATACAAGAAGCCGTAGCTTCATTTCAGCCCGAATCTAATAAAGTAGTAACAGACAAAGGCACCGAAATCACGTATGATATCTTGAGCGTTTGCCCAGGAATTCAACTCGATTGGGCAAAAATTCCAGGACTTAAAGAAACTTTGGGCAAAAATAATGTAACGAGCAATTATCTTTTTGATGTTGCACCTTATACTTGGGAGCTTATCAAAAATTTTAAAGGAGGTGTAGCCGTTTTTACCAATCCTCCTACACCAATCAAATGTGGTGGCGCGCCTCATAAAATCATGTATCTTGCCTGTGATTATTGGCGAAAAAATGGCATTTTGGATAAAACCGAAGTCCATTATGTATCTGGGGCAGGAGTTATTTTTGGAGTAGAAGAATATGCAAAAACCTTGAGAGAAGTAGTAGCTGACTATGGTATTAAAACCCATTTTGGCGCTACCGTTAAATCTATAAATGGGGACACAAAAACAATTATATTTGAGTCCAAAGAAAATCCATTTGAATCAGGAAAGATTTCTTCAAAATTTGCTGGATGTTTTGGAATTGTTGATGAAAATTCAAGTGCAGAAACACATACTGTTCAAATAAATTTTGATATGTGTCATACAGTACCTCCTCAATCTGCGCCTGATTTCATTAAACATTCGCCTCTTGCCGATGCAAATAATCCGCTTGGGTATGTGGAAGTAGACAAAAACACGTTTAGACATTCTCGTTTTTCCAATATTTTTGCGTTTGGCGATGTGAGTAATGC